>JANTHQ010000419.1 GCA_024762375.1 Anaerolineaceae bacterium | reverse complement strand
CGGTAATGGGCTATTGACAGGCCATTTCCGACCAAAATAAAGCTGGTGGTCGTTGTCCCAAATTTTGTGCACCCAAAAATTCTTTTCGACCCAGTCCAAATAATCAGGAATCCACACCATACGAAGCGCCCATGGCGCCACTGCGGCAATTGAATATTCGTTGGACAACGTTATCAAACGCTCTGCCGTTTGACGGCCACTTTGAATATACACTAACGACAAATCAGCCAGCGGTGGCGGGGTCATACGGTCTGCATAAAACGCCAGCAACAAACTATCAGTCATCACAAAGTCGGTGGGACGCGTTACCTGACCGAGCACGGCTATTGCATCAGATTCTCTTCCACCGGTAGTAATCGCCAGTTGGGCCTGGTTTGTTTGTACCCAAGCGGGCAGATTGAACACGGCCAACGCGACGATCACCCATCCCCAGCGACGCACGCCCGGTTTGGCGACGATAACCGCCACAAACTCAAGCATCAAAAAGAAAAGGGGAAGTAGCAGCAACGTTAAATGTTGTGGAAACAACGGTCGGTAAACCAGCACCAAAACTGTATTTGCAATCAGCCATACCAACCAGGCCATTCCTCGCCATCGATGAGACGAGCCGAGCGAGGTGACCGCGCCGGCCAGTCCCAACAGCACCAGCCCCCACATCTCGCGAACGAATGCAAAAATCAAATCAACGTTTTCCAAGGTGAGCGCGGAAAGGGTGGTGCGCGTTTCGGCTCGAAAACGGATGGCCTGATCGATAAAACCGGACAAATCGAACAACAGCAAAACACCCACCCCGGTGATCAATCCGGCCAGTCCAAACCCCAACAAAGCAACAAACCGGCGTTTGAATGGGACTTTTGCCGTCAAAACCAAAACTGCAATGGGTAGTGCAGCTAATGGATGCAGGATTTTCACCAGCAAACTGGCAGCCAGTGCGATACCGGCTATAACCAGCCAGCCCTCGCTGAATCGAGATCGGTCCGGCTGAGATTGCGCATAAAGCAGCGCAAACAACACTGCCAGCAGTGCCAACGCCAACGCCGGAAGTTCGAGCATCACATGGCGCGAAAAGGTGAATAACGGCGGCAGAAAGATCACGGGAACAAGTATCGCAAATGCCCCGGCCCATCCGGCGATTCGATGGCCCGCCACACCCAAAGCCAGCGCCAGCAAGCCCAACCAACCCAGCATCAGCAGTCGTGCCACCAGCACACTAAATCCGAAAATCTTGAACACCAGTGCCAACTGCGCAAAAAAGAGCGGCGGCGCGCCGGTAAATGTTTCGGTGTACAGGGGATAACCGGATGCCAACAACCTAGACCACATCAGGTATGCACCTTCGTCGTTCAGTAACCCAAACGCGTCAAGGTGTGGCAGCCGCCAAACAATCGCCGCTATCAACAACATCAACCAAGCTAAAGCGAACAGTGTATTTAATTTTTGTTTTCGCACCGCTGCTGTCATAAAAAAATACGCACAAAGACCACCGAGCAATCGCCCGCCAGCCTTTGTGCATGAATGTCGGTTTGGCTATCGCTGACGACCCAATTCAACCAGTCCCCAATATGCCGGACGTGCTCGAAGTTCGGGATAAAGCGGGTATGTGATACTCCAATAAGTTTGCTCGTCGTCTTCTGTCCAGTCAACATTTGCCAGATAGATGAGATTCATCACGCCAATCCACGGCTGCCAGTTTTCTTGTGCATATTTATATGCCCGCAGAATATAATCGCGCTGTTCAACCTCCGACACGGCATGCCAATGGTATGGCGAATCGGGGCGCGGGTCAACCGTCCAGCCGAATTCCAGCACCACCACCCGTTTGTCGGCATCGCCGTTTTGCACCATCACCTGCCGCACATCTTCAATATGGCGGAAACAGTAAATGCGTTTGGCTTCCGGCGGGCTGGGGTCGCCGTTGTTAAGAGTTGGGTCGTTTGCCACCACACTCGGGTCGGTTTCCGGGGCGACTTTATAGCCTGCGCCATGTACGCCCAGCGCATCGAAATACGGTTCTGCCCCGGCATCATAAATACCCTGCACAAATTTTGTGTCGGGCATCGCCACTGCATCATCGCGGCTGGTGGGAGCCAAACCGGCGGTAATCACCCATGCATTGGGATCCACCGCTTTGATAGCCTGATACGCCACTTTCAGCAACTGGGTATATTCGGCGGGGTTCGGCGGGCGATTGCCCCATTCACGCGCCAAATTCGGCTCATTCCAAATTTGGTATGCGTCAATTCGACCTTTGTAACGGGTTGCCAACGCGGTCAGAAAATCGGCATAATCCTGATAATTGTCGGGCGGGCCAAGTTCGGGATAATTGCCACCTGCCCATGCCGGTTGTGTGCTGATGCGAGCGATGACATTCAGTCCATGGGCATCAATTTGATCCATCATCCGGTCGGTGTTGCTCCAATCGAACTGGCCCTTGCCCGCACCTTCAATTTCCCGCCATGAAAAACCTTGTTTTACCCAGTTGAATTTTATATCGTTGATGAGTTGCAAATCACGATTGGCAACCTCCGGACGCCAATAGAGAAATGCCTGAATGCCGTAATCGGGCGATGCCATCGGCACGAGACCGGACGGCGCGGGCGACGGTGCGGGTTGGGTTGCTTCCACAGGGACGGGGGTAGCCGGAGTTTCCGGCGGCATGGTGGACTGCGCCACGGGAAGCGGGGTTGCGGTGGCTTCCGGCACGGATTGTGGTTGCGCCGGTTGGGCATCCGTCGGTGCGGCGGTCACAAAGGTAACAATTGCCGGAGCAGTTGCATCAACGGGCACTTTCGGCACAGACGGTTTGTAGAAAAACATCGCGAACACGGCGAACCCCGCCGCGCACACCACTGCCAACCCGATGGTAATGCCAAC
>JANTHQ010000418.1 GCA_024762375.1 Anaerolineaceae bacterium | reverse complement strand
CATTAAATGAATGGCTGTATGTCTTTCGGATACCCAATCGGTCATCATACCCACCTCATCATATTGAGATAGGTATACTGTAACACGATCTATTGATGGTTCACTTGTTAAGGTTCAACACGATCTATTGATGGTTTCATCCCTAAACTGCACACGATGTATTGATGTATGACAGATAGGGGATAATCTTATGATGTTTTTGGACCCCAAAAAACCGATTGCCACCTGCACCGAAGCATCGTGCGAAGGGTGTCCGGTGAATGGATCGCTGCACTGCCATTTTCAGGGGAAAGATTTGGCGCGCTTCCTCGGTATGGTTTTCCCGGCATTTCTGTTTGGCGGCGTCGGCGTTTTTCGGCACAATCTTTGGTTGTTTGGACTGTGGATAGCATGGATTTTGGCATATTTCGGATTGGTCGAAATCCGCACGATGTGTTCCCATTGCCCGCATTACGCTGAACCGGGCAACAGCCTGAAATGCTGGGCAAATTATGGCTCACCGAAACTGTGGAAATATCGCCCCGGGCCGATGTCCTCCGCTGAAAAATGGGTGTTCTCGGTGGGAATGCTGCTGGTGTTCGGCGTGCCGGTGGTGAGTTTGGCAATCGCCGGTGAATGGCTGTTGTGGGCACTGTATCTCGTGTCGATAGTTGCGGCGTATACGGTGATGCGCGCCAAAATGTGTTCCCGCTGTATGAATTTCGCGTGTCCGCTCAACGTGACTCGAATGGATGCCAGGAAACTGTTTTTCGCCCGCAATCCGGTAATTGATGCGGCATGGCATCCCGAATCGAAATAACCATATCAAAGGAAGAATTGTATGACCCCCCCATCAGTGAGCAAAGAAGAACGCCGCGAGCAAATTATTCAAGCCGCCGTGGCGTGTTTCGCCCGCAAAGGTTACCATCTGACCACGATGGATGATATTGTGGCAGAAAGCGGTTTGAGTAAAGGGAGTTTGTACTGGCATTTCAAAAATAAAAAAGACCTGCTCATAAACGTAATGGGTTGGTATTTCGACAAAATGGCAGCAGATGCCGCACCGATGCTGGCGCAAATTTCCGACTCCGGCGAGCAGTTAAAACTGCTGCTGATGATGTTCACGCAGGTGATGGCATCCGATGACCCACTGCTGAAAATATTCATCGATTTTTATGCCGAAACGCGCAACGACCCCGACGTGCACGGCGCACTGCGCCAAATGATGGAGCCGTATTTTCAGTTGATTGATGGCATTATCCAACGGGGAATTGAGGACGGCAAACTGAGGCCGGTGGTTCCCCGACAGATGGCGGCATCGCTGATGGCGGCGTTCGATGGGATGTATCTCTATAAAATGATGCTCGGTGATATATTCGATTGGGCGGCGACGGCACAACAATTTTCGGACGTGGTATTGACGGGATTGCAGGCGGAGCAGAAATGAATCTGGCAAAAACGTATGCTGTGATGGTAAAAGAAACACGCCACATCTTTCGCGACCGCACCACATCGCTGATGCTGCTGCTCATCCCCGTGTTTCTGATGATTGTGTTTTCATATTCGCTGGCGGTGAATGTAAAAAACGTGCCCATCAGCCTGATGGACAACGACCGCGGCGAGCTTGCCCGGCAATTTATCGCCCAACTTTCCAATAGCCAAGATTTGATTGTCGGCGAGCAGGCGAAAAATTACGCGCAAGCAGAAGATTGGTTCGACCGCAGCCGCATCAAGGCGCTGGTGGTCATCCCCCCAAACTTCACCGAAAATCTCTCTGCCGGACGCCCCGCCGAAATTCAGGTGTTGGTGGATGGCACCGACCCCACCACCGCCGAATTTGCCATCACCCATATTTTGAGTCGCAGTCAGGCATGGGGTTATCAACTGGCAGCCAAATTTTACAGCCGCCAGCCCGTCAGCGGCGAATTGTCGCTCATCAAAACGCCCATCGACCTGCGGACGCGCACATGGTACAACCCCACGCTCAACAACCAAATCGGTATTATTCCCGCGTTGCTGGCGCTGGTGCTCAGCCTGCCCGCTATCGCTGTGCTGGGGGCTATCGTCCGCGAAAAAGAACTCGGCACGCTGGAAAGTATTTTTGCCACCCCGTTGGGGCGTGCTGAATTGCTGGTCGGCAAAATTATTCCATACATCGCCACCGGACTGGTCAGCGCGGTGTTATGCGCTTTTGCCGCCGTGACGATTTTCGGTGCACCGTTTCGCGGCAGTTTGGCGCTCTATCTGCTGCTCACCGCCGATTTTTTTCTGGCATCGTTCAGCATGGCACTGCTCATCGCCACATTTCTCAACTCGCAGGCGGCGGCATCGCTGGTCGGATTTCTCTTTTTTATGTTTCCCGGGTTCTTTTTGAGCGGCATCTTTTTCCCGGTGTCTGCCTTCCCCGATTTGGTGAAACTGGATGCGTCTTTTCTGCCGTCCACCCCGTTTGTTGCCATCATTCGCGGGTTGATGGTGAAAGGGCAGGGGCTGGGCGCGCTGTGGCTGCCCGCCGTTACACTGCTCGGCACAGGGGTGGCGATGACGCTGTTCTCCATTTTACTGTTTCGAAAACGGGTTGGGTGAACGATGTTATTGCGCATGTGGACGCTGATTGTCAAAGAAATAACGCAACTGTTGCGTGCACCGATAATCATTTTTTTGGTAACGTTGGGGCCGTTGTCGGAAATGTCGATGGTGGCATGGTCAACCGCCGCACCCATCGAAAACCTGCCCACAGCGGTGGTCGATTTGGACCGCACCGATGCCAGCCGGCAATTGCTGGCAAAATTGGCAACCACCAAAACTTTCGATTTCCAGTATTTTTTGGACGATGTGGCGGCGATTACCCCCCTGATTGAGTATGGCGACGCCGTGGGCGCGCTGATTATTCCGGCGGGTTATGCCCG
>JANTHQ010000417.1 GCA_024762375.1 Anaerolineaceae bacterium | reverse complement strand
GAAGCAAACGCCGCGTCGAGCCGTCTGCGTCGCCGAAATATCGCCGCAGGGCACGCCCCCAAAATCGAACCTGCGCCCAAACCAGCCACAGCACACCACCGACCCCCAACCGCACGCCGAAATCGAGCACGACATTGTGCGGGTGGCTCAAATTCGGTTCCGCCCATGCGGATGGCAAAATATACCGCGTGCGATACTGATACAAAAAATTGTCGGGTCCCAGCCCCGTCCACGGGTACTCGCGCAGCATATCCCACGCCGATTGCCACAGATGCAGCCGGGCGAATCCGGTGCTGCCCGGTTGCAGACTGAACGCGCTGCGGAATCGTTCGGTGCGCGATAGCGGAATCAGCGCCATCGCCAGCAGAATCAACCCCGACCCCGCGCCGAGCCACGCCCGCCGCCCGCCGGTCAACAGGGCGATGAACACCAGCGTCGCCGGTACTGCCAGCAGCAGCGACCCTTTTGAGAATGTGAAATACAGTGCCGCACCGATGATGATTACCGCCGCCGCGTGCCCCCATCTGCGCCGACCGCGCCCCCACACTGCCAGCACCACCGCCACCGGCAGTGCGCGTTCCAAAAATAACGCCAAATTGTTCGGCGAACCGTACAGATACCCCAACGCCCGCCGCACCCCTTCGGCGGTGATGGTCTGTTCCGGCTGAAACGCGTATTGCCACAGTGCGGTCAGCGCGTGCAGCGCCGCGCCCGCCACAAACGCATCCAGCAGCATGCCGCTCAATCGGGCGGATGAGCCGCCATCGAGTCGCGGGACGAGCCGCACGGCAAAATAGAAAATCGCCCCATCGAGCATCACCGTGCGCCATTCATACATCGCCACCCCGAAATTTTGCGCGGTGAAAGTGGTTGCCAGCCCCAGCGCCACCAGCGTCAGCACCGCCCAATCGCCGTTCGAGAGCCGATTCAGCCGCCACAAGTCGGCAATCGGCAGGGTGGATGAATCCGGTTTCGGCAGAAACAATCGCAGAAAAACGGCAATCGCCAGCAGGAAAAGCACCGTTTCCAGCGCGGGCAGGGTTACGCCCGGCACGGATTTTTTCGCCAAAAAGAATGAAATGCCGAACGTGACCACCGCCAGCCCGCTATCCGGTCGAACCAGAAAAATCAGCCCCAGCAGCGGCAGCATGACCCACGCCACCGAACCGGGCAGCCACAGAAAGAGTATCGCCGCCGTGAAAGCCGCGGCGAAAATTGCGCCTTCGGGTAGCGACCGGGTGATAGAAACCAGCCGCCGCCAGCCGCCGAAAATCAGTTCGCGCAGCGTGAGCCGGTTGCGCCAGCCGCTCGCCGCCAACCTCAGCCCGCCCAGCACGGCGGCAATCATCCCCAGCGCGAAAAGCCGGTCGGCGCGGCGGGTGTCCGCTTCGCGCCAAACCGTCCACCCGGCGATTGCCCACTGCCCCCAGCCGCCATCGGCGGTGATGGTGGCGGTGTGTGCGTCGTCGGGCAAATAGCGCGCCAGCGTGACGGTTGCCGGTTGCCGCAGCGGGTCGGTCAGCACCACATAACTTTTGCCGCGCTCATCGCGGGGGAGCGCGTTGGCGGGCGCGCCGTCCACCGAAACCCACAGATAGCCGCGAAAATCGCCGCGATTGATGCGCAAATCGAGCCGCGTGCCCGAAAATGGGATGGTCAGTGTGGCGGGTGATTCGGTGGGGTTAGGAATATCCACCAGCGGCGGGGCATATCGCCAGCCGGGGCTATACTGCCCAACGGGATGGGTGGCGGGATATGCGCCCACAGTGGCGATAGCCGGCAGGGTGTGAGCGGCGTTTTCAAACGGTGGCAGCATGGTCGGCGACAGCGCAAACCCGCGGGCGGGGTCGTCCGCCGTCAGCCCGGCGGTATCCCAGCGGGTGGCGCAGATGACGCCCAGCCAATCCCAATTTTGGCGGGCGAACGCCAGCGCGGTTTCGGTGCGGGCGAGCTGTTTTTCGGGCACATCGGTGGGGAATGTGGGCGGCGCGCCGTCCCAATCGGCGGGCAGGGCATGCCAGCCGAACGCCGTCGCCCATACGGGGGTGTCCGCATCGCCATTGGCGGCCATCACCCGCCGCAGCAGTTCCACCCGTTTGATGTTCAGCACGGCGGAGTCGGCGGTCGATTTTTCGATGGGCAGATGGAAGCCGAGCAATTCTGCGCCGAGAATATCGAAATATGGGGCGGCGCCGGCAGCATACATTTGCTGCAGAAAATCAGGTTCCGCCAAATTGAGATTGTTTCGTTCCAGCGTGGGGGCAAGCGCGGCAGAAATAATTGTCGCCTGCGGCTGCACGGCGCGGATGGGGATGGCGGCATTTTTCAGCAGAAGGGTATATTCGGCGGGGTTGATGTCGCCGCCGCCCCAGTGGGCGCTCAAATTCGGTTCGTGCCAAATTTGGAAAGTGTGGATATCGTTTTGATAGCGGTGTGCCAGCGTGCGGGCAAACGCGCCGAAATCGGTCACTTCCCGCGGCGGGGTTTCGGCGGGTGTGCCGGGGGGACGCGCCCATTCGGGGCTGGTATCGAGCACGGCGATAATTTTGAAGCCGCGCAGGCGGGCGGCTTCCACCGCGCGGTCGTATTTTTCCCAGCGAAACCGGCCGCGTTCCGGTTCGATGTCTGCCCAGCGGAAGGGTTGGCGCAGCCACACCAGCCCGGCGGCTTGCATCGCATCGAGTTGGGTGATGAGCGCGGATTCGTCATACAGCGTCAAATCCACCGTCGTGCCGAATGTGTTTTCCGCCGCCAGCGGGTTTTCGATGGGCGCGGGCGGAAATTTGGCGCGGGCGCGGGATATATCGGTGCGGGCAAGCAGGGCGATGGCGATACCAGTCGCCAGCACAATCAGAAAAAGAATCCACCACAGCCGCCGAAAAACGCGCA
>JANTHQ010000416.1 GCA_024762375.1 Anaerolineaceae bacterium | reverse complement strand
AATAATCAAGCAGCAAGCGTGTACCTTTTATGAAAAACCAAGAAACTTCTTCAGAAATTTCCAGCGTCACCTCTGCACTACGTCAGCGAATTGCCGAATTGGAGGCAGCACTGGCTCTGGAGAAACAGCATTCGGCCAAGGCCACCCTTGCCACCGAACAATATCGCCGGGCAATAGAAAATGCCGCCGATGTCATCATGTCGCTCGACAGAGATGGCCGGTTTATTTTTACAAACGAAGCGCCGCCCGGAGAAACGCCCCAATCGTTAACCGGAAAATCTGTATTCGACTATATTTCAACCCGTGAGCATCGCGAAAAACTTATGGCAGCACTGCAATATGTGCTGAATACCGGCGAGACCACATCGTATGAACACCAAGATTCGGACGGTATTTGGCATGCCACCCGCGTGTCACCCATAAATATTGATGGCGAAATTGTTGCGGTATCGGTTATTGGAACAAATATTCAAAACTACAAACAACTGCAAGCCGAACATGCTCGCGTGCTGGATGCCGAACGCCGCCAGCGCGAATTGGCAGAAGCCCTGCGCGATGCCGGCACGGCTTTCAGCAGCACCCTCGATTTGGATACCATCATCGATGCGCTGCTGACCCAAATTGCTCGGGTTGTGCCATACGATGCGGCCAATGTGATGGTGGTGGAAAATAACATCGCCCGCATCAATCAAGCCAGAGGATACGATGCTTTCGGCGAAACATCCATGGATGAAATTCAGGGGCTAACGTTTGACATTCTTCAAACCCCCAATTTGCGAACCATGTTTGAAACCAAACGCCCGCTCATCGTGCCCAACACGGCAAAAGACCCAAATTGGGTACATGTTCGCCCCAAAACCGCCATTCGTTCGTGGGCCGGCGCGCCGATTATCGTGCAGGGCGAAGTGGTCGCATTCTTCTCGCTGGATAAAGCCGAAGCAGAATACTATCAGCCGGATGACGCCAATCGGCTGGCCGCCTTTGCCGGGCAAGCCGCCGTCGCGATAAAAAACGCGCGACTGTATCAAGATGTGCGGGCTGCGCTGGCAAAAACAGAAGCCCTGCACACCGTCGGGCAATCTCTCATCGAAAAACTTGCCCTGAATGACGTGCTTCAAACTGTTGTCGATAGCATCGCCCGAACATTACCGGCATACACTGTAATTCTCTCGACACTCAATTTGGAAGAAGAAAATATCGCCTATTTTGTAAAAGGCGGCCAGGGCGCTCATGAAATTGACGATGTCTCTTATGATGTCCTGAAAGATGGTTTGACCGGCTGGGTTCTGCAAGAGCAAAAATCATTGCGCTCTCACCGGCGATTGACATCGGTGTTTGAAAAATCACCGCCGTCTACTCTGGTTGATGATGCCACGTCAAACGTTGTTGTCGTTCCCCTGCGATACCAAAACACCGTGCTGGGCACTGTCACCGCGATTAATCGCGATATCGACCCGCCATACACGCAAGCTGATGTCGAATTGATGGAGGCGATGGCCAGCCAAGCCGCTATCGCCATTCAAAACGCCGCGCTATACGAAGAAACACGTCGGCAAGCGCGGCTGGTTCAGCAAATTTTAGATTCTGTGCCGCAGGGCATCATTCTGCTGGACAAAGAACATCGCATAAAGTTATGTAATCCCACCGCCCAAAAACAACTACCCGAACTCACTGAGGCAACCGGAAAAAATGCAATCCTGACACATTTGGGTGAAAAATCGCTGGCGATGCTGCTGGCCAATGCCGGAGAATGGCACGAGTTGGCCTCGCGCCAAACGGCGGATGGTATTTTTATGGCTACCGTGCAACCAATTCAATCCGCCGAAAATATTGAAGGCTGGGTTTTGGTTTTACGCGATGTTACCAACGAGCGGCACTTGCAGATGCGCATTCAGCAGCAAGAACGACTGGCGGCTGTCGGGCAAATGGCCGCGGGTATTGCCCACGATTTTAACAATATTTTAACCAGCATCATCGGTTTTGCCGATTTGTTGAGCCGTCGAGCCAGTACCCCACCCGCCGCACAATCAATGCTCGCCAATATTATTGCTCAGGGCCAAAAAGGGGCACAGTTAATTGGACAGATTCTCGATTTTAGCCGCCAATCCGTCAGTCAGAAAAAGCCGGTGGGTTTTGCCGCATTTTTAGACGAAACGATTAATTTGCTACGGCGACTCATTCCGGAAGATATTGATCTGGTTGAACAAATTGACGATTCGCTGCGTTCTGTCGTTTTGGCCATTGACCCGGCACAGGTTCAGCAAGTGTTAACCAATCTTGCCATCAACGCCAGAGACGCGATGCCCACGGGCGGAAGTATCACTTTTTCACTGAAACGATTGAATTTGACCGCAGACGTTACCCCGCCCTTCCCATCAATGCCGCCCGGCGACTGGCTTCATCTTGCCATTTCCGATAGCGGCGAAGGCATCGATGACGATTTACTGCCGCACATTTTTGAACCCTTTTTTACCACCAAAGATGTGGGCAAAGGCACCGGATTGGGGCTTTCGCAAGCGTATGGCATCATGAAACAGCATGGCGGGTATATCACAGCCGAAAGTCAGGTTGGCGAAGGCACAACCATCAACCTGTATTTCCCCATCGGCGAAACCGATACTTCAGCCCAAATCCCCATCACGGAAAATCAATCGTTGCCACACGGCAATGGAGAAACCGTTTTACTGGTAGAAGATGAATTGGCGGTTTTGACCGTCGGCAAAGTGATGCTGGAACATCTGGGATACAACGTTTTGATAGCCAAAGACGGATACGAAGCCTTGGCAGAATATGACAAGTTTGAGCAAGAGATTGTGCTGGTGCTCACAGACATCACAATGCCGCGGCTGGGGGGTATTGCGCTGGCCAAACAATTGAAAGAACGCAATCACG
>JANTHQ010000415.1 GCA_024762375.1 Anaerolineaceae bacterium | reverse complement strand
CCTCGACGAACACTGGTATCGCATTCCAACCAAAAAAGCCCCCGCTGCCGTACCGCATCTCGACTGGGTGGCATTCTATTTTACCGCCGCATTTGGCAACGACCGCCACGCGGTACATTATTTCGCGCCGGTTTTGGGGCACGAACTGGTCACCCGCGCCGATTTGTTTCCGCACGAACCGGAACATCCGCGCGCGGGACAATGGTATTTCAAATTGATGCTGGGCGATATCCGGCACAAATTGCCGCCCATCACCAGCCGAAACTGGCGGCGGGTGACATTCATTTTCACCACCGGCGACCGTTTCGAGCGCGCCACCGATTTGCGCGACCTGCTGGCGAATGTTTCGCCGGAAGGTGCGCCATTCGTCACGCTGAAAGACTTTCCCGCCGTGTATGAAACGTGAAACCGGTCATTGGCTGGTTGGAGATTGGTTATTCGAAAGAGATAGGGATAGGGATAGCGATTTGTAAATTGCAACCCTGCAACTCTGCAACTTTGAACTTGAAACCTGAAACGAGGAAATTATGTCCACAGCCGTTTTAATTTTATTGGGATTGCTCGGCGGGGTGGCGGTTGGATTGCAAGGGCCGCTTTCCAGTTTGATGAGCAGTAAAATCGGCATTATGGAAAGTATTTTCATTGTGCATTTGGGCGGCGCAATTTTGGCGTTTGTGCCGCTGTTACTTTTTTGGGGCGGCGGCAATCTGGGCGAATGGCGCAGCGTGCCATGGTATGCGCTGGGTGCGGGCGCGATGGGGCTGGTGGTCATCGGCGCAGTGAGCATCACCATTCCGCGGCTCGGTGTCGCGCCGACTGTAACCCTGATTGTGGTAGCGCAACTCATCATCGGCGCAGTGCTCGACCAGTTTGGCTGGCTCGGTGTGCATGTCCGCCCGATTGATACCACCCGCATTTTGGGAATGCTGACCCTTTTTCTCGGCACGTGGCTGATGGTGAAGTGATGGTTTCAGGTTTCAGGTTTCACGTTTCAGGTTCAAAGTTGCAGGGTGGCAGGGTTGCTATCCCTATCCCTATCTCTTTCAAATAACCAATCTCCACTCAACCAATAGCAAAGGACGAATAACAAATGACAACCATTCAAATTGAACACGGCAGTATCGAAAAAACCACCGCCGATGCCATCATCGTCAATTTATTTGACGGGGTGCGTTTTCCCGGCGGGGCAACCGGCGCGATTGACCGCGCACTCGGCGGCGCCATCAGCGATGTGATTGCCGCCGGAGACCTGCGCGGCAAACTCGGCGAAACGGTGGTACTCTATCCGCGCGGCGAAATTCCCGCCAAACGGGTGATTGTGGTGGGGCTGGGCCCCGCCGATGAATTTTCGCTGGAAGGTGTGCGCGAAGCCGCCGCAGCCGCTGTTCTGCAAGCGCAGAAGTTGGGCGTGGACACACTGGCGAGCATCGTGCACGGCACGGGTATCGGCGGGCTGGAACCGACCGAGGCGGCGCAGGCGATGGTGGAAGGCACGCTGCTGGCGCTGTACCGGTACGAGTCGCCCCTGCCCCGCACCAGCGAAACGCCCCCGCACGACATTTCATCTTTTAAAATAGTAGAATTTGCGGCAGAGAAAGTCCCCGCCATCCGCGAGGGCGCACGCGCCGGGGAAATCATCGCCCGCAGTGTGTATCTGACCCGCACGCTGGTAAACCTACCCAGCAATATCGCCACACCGACATATATCGCCGAAACAGCACAACAGATGTGCGCCGAAAACGGGCTTTCGTGCCGGGTGATGGAGGAAGATGAATTGCGCGCCGAAGGAATGAATGTGATGCTGGCGGTCACACAGGGCGCCGAACAACCCGCCAAATTCATCATTATGGAACACAATCCCGCCGATGCGCCGAACACCGGTGCGCCGGTGGTGCTGGTCGGCAAAGGCGTGGCATTCGACACGGGCGGGTACACCATCAAAACCCGCACCGGCATGCCCGGTATGCACGGCGATATGGCGGGCGGCGCAGCGGTCATCGGTGCGATGCGCGCCGTGGCGCAGTTGAACATCCCGCTGCACGTGATGGGGCTGGTGCCCACGGTGGAAAATGTCATCAGCGCCACCGCATACAAACCGAACGATGTGTTCGTCGCCAAAAACGGGGTCAGTGTGGAAATTATCAGCACCGATGCCGAAGGACGGCTCATTTTGGCAGACGCGCTGTGTTATGCCGCCACACTCAATCCCAGCGCGGTGATTGATGTCGCCACGCTGACCGGCGGAAAGGTGGTCGCGCTCGGCGCGCGCACCAGCGCGTTTTTCGCCAACGATGGCAAATTGCACGAAATTTTGCAGGATGCCGCCGAGAAAGCAAGCGAGCCGGTATGGCGATTGCCGCTCGACCCGGCATACGACCGCCAGTTGAAAAGCCCCATCGCCGATTTGAAAAACACCGGCGGCAGAGAAGCCTCATCCATCACCGCCGCGCGATTTTTGCAGCATTTCATCGGCGGGCACCCGTGGGGGCACATCGATATGGCGAGCGGCGAATTTTACGAGCCGGGGCCCAACCACACCCCGCGAAAATACGTTCCCAAAGGCGCAACGGGGGTTCCCGTGCGCACATTGGTCGAATTTTTGCGCCGGTGGGCGTAAAACACGGTTGGAAAAAGAGGCAGGTAACGCTGCCTCTTTTTTTTGTGAGAAATATTCGACAAGATTTTCAGGATTATCAGGAATAAATTTCCTGAAAATCTTGTCAATCTTGTTAATATTGTCTGATTGTAACTATACAGGAAGCGGGGAAAACGCATCCTGAGTAGCGGTTCGCGATGCGAACCGCGTATCGAAGGGCGTTTTTCCCCGCCGATTTCACCCTTCGATACGCCCTGCGGGCTACTCAGGATGAAACCGGCTGTCCGGCCTGTATAGTTAC
>JANTHQ010000414.1 GCA_024762375.1 Anaerolineaceae bacterium | reverse complement strand
TTTCATCCCGAAAATCTTTGCTGCCGACCATCGCCAGAATTTGCCCGGTTTGCGGGTCGAGCGCAACCAGCGCGCCGTTGGTCACATTTCGGCCCGCCAGCGCATCAATTTGGCTGGCAACTTCTTCTTCCGCGATGGATTGCAGCCGCTGGTCGAGGGTGGTTTCCACTCGCAGCCCGGCTTGATAGATGAGGTCGGCGGGGTAAAACCGTTCCAACTCCGAGCGAACATACGTTACAAAATGGGGCGCAGCCATCGAGAGATTTTGGTCGCGGAAATTCAGTTCTTCCGCGTAGGCGGCATCGGCTTCCGCGGCGGTGATGTCGCCCGCTTCCACCATCAAATCGAGCACCACCCGCTGCCGCGCTTTCGCGCCGTCGGGGTTGGTGTACGGGTCATACACGGCGGGGCTTTGCGGCAATCCCGCCAGCATCGCCGCTTCTGCCAGCGACAAATCGCGGGCGTGTTTGCCGAAATATGTTTCGCTGGCGGCTTCGATGCCGTAGGCGCGGTTGCCATAATAAATTTGATTCAGATAGGTTTCCAGAATTTCATTTTTGCTGTATTGCCGACTCAATTCCACCGCCAGCACCGCTTCTTTCACCTTCCGTTTCAACGATTGCTCCGTGCGTTCCTCGGGTGGTAATAGCACGTTTCGCGCCAACTGCTGGGTGATGGTGCTCGCGCCGGAAACGATGCTCCCTTCGGTGACATTATAATAGATGGCGCGCGCCACGGCGATGGGGTCAACGCCGACATTCAGGTAAAAATTACGGTCTTCGGTGGCGATGGTTGCCTTTCGCAGGTTGGGCGAAATGTCGTACAGCGCGACATCGGTGCGCCGACCAAAATTCGGGTCGTTGATTTCCCACAGCAAATTGCCGTTGCGGTCGTAAATGGACGTTGTGCGAAATTGGTATTGTCGCGTTTTCAGTTGCTCCGGCGATGGCAGTTGCTGGGCGAGATAGGCATATCCCAGCAGGCTGAGACTGGCGCCGAGTACCAGCAGCACGAACGCACCGATGACGGTGATGAACAGCGTGCGCCACAGGCATCCCCAGCGCGATGGCGGCTCTTCCGCGTCAAATTGCGGGGCGATGACCGTCTCATCGGGGGGCGGGGGCGCTATCGGTGGGCGGTTGCCGGGTTGCCAATCGGCGGGCGGCTGGGGGTATTGCGGCTCATCCGAAAATTGCGGCGGCTGGTAGCTCAGTACCGTGGGCTGCTCATCGGGGGGCAGCGCCGGGCGGCGAACCACCCGTGTCGGCTGGGTGTCGTCTGTGCGCGGGTCGGGCGTCTCTTCCGGCGGGCGATTTTCAAGCCCGTCCAGAATATCCTGCAGCCAATCGGGTGGATTGGGTTTGTTTTCGGGGTTATTCGGTTCGGAATTGGACGTGTTTTCAGGCATAAAAGTTTTTGGCTATTGGCGAACAGCGTTCAGAAATCAGCCGCCAGCATTCAGCAAACACTGATGGCTGACGGCTGTTCGTTCATAAGACGAATCAATCCACGCGAATGTTCCATTTTCAGGGGTAGATTATACCCGGCAATCGGCGAATGGCGAATTTGCGAATGGGCGAATCACATTTCGCGTTTTCACGGATCAACCAATCCCCAACAACCAATCTCCAATAACCAATCTCTATCATCACCGCAGGTACGATGCGCCGTTCACATCCACCACGCCGCCGGTCAGCCATTCCGAGCCGTCTGCTGCCAGAAATAGCACGGTGCGTGCCACCTCTTCCGGTTTGGCGACCCGATGATGCGGGCTTTGCTGCCGAATCTGCTCGCCGGATTCGCCTTTCAGGGAATCTCGTGCCATATCCGTTTGCACGAATCCGGGCGCAACTGCCGTAACGAAAATGTTGTGCGCGCCCAAATGCACCGCTAGCGATTGGCTCATGGCGTGCAGTGCGGCTTTGCTGGCGCCATACGCCGGCGCATCCGGTTCGCCGCGGTATGCCCCGCGCGACCCCACGTTGATGATTTTTCCGCCGCCGTTGGCAATCATATGCCGGGCGGCGCAGTAGGCAGCATTCGCCGCACCGAGCAGGTTGGTTTGGATGGTACGGTTCCATTTTTCCTGCCAGGTTTGATAATCCACACTATCGAGCGGGTGGGGTTCGAAGATGCCGGCGTTATTGACCAAAATATCCAGTTTCCCAAAATGGTTAATGGTGGCATTCACCATCATTTCGATGGCGGTGGGGTCGATGAGGTCTGCCTGCACCAGCAGATGGCCGTCGCCGGGCAAACTTGCGAGCGTTTCTTCTGCCATTGCGCGATTTTGCCCGTAATGCACGGCGACTTTCGCCCCGGCAGCGGCAAACTGGCGGGCAATTTCGCGCCCGATGCCCCGTGATGCGCCGGTAACCAGCGCGGTTTTTCCGGTGAGATTCATATCCATTTTGCAACTCCATTGAAAGGTATTTTTAGCGGTGATAGAAAAAAGGGAGATTGGAGGCGTAACTGCGGTCTCCAATCTCCGGTCAACCAATTTCCGAATTTAGTCGCGTTTGAATTTGCTGTAATCGGGTTCGGCGTACCGTCCGCGCCCGAAGCCGTCGATGTCCACCAGCGCCTGAACTTTCATCGGCAGCCCGAAAAGTTTGATGAAGCCTTCGGCATCTTTTTGGTTGTACACATCTTCCTCGCCAAAGGTGGCATAATCTTCGCGGTAGAGACTGTACGGCGATTGCCGCCCAACGGTGATGATATTGCCTTTGTACAATTTCAATCGTACGGTACCGGTGTTATTTTCCTGCGTTTTGTCCATAAATGCGTCCATCGCTTCGCGGAGAGGGGTGTACCACTGCCCGTTATATACGATGTCGGCGTATTTCAGTGCGAGAATCTGTTTGTAATGCAGGGTGTCACGGTCGAGCGTGAGTTCTTCCAGCGCTTGATG
>JANTHQ010000413.1 GCA_024762375.1 Anaerolineaceae bacterium | reverse complement strand
TTGGGCGTGCGCGGCCTTCACCATTTTCAGCACGGTTTCTTCTGTGACGCGCTGAATGCTGGCGGCAATATCGGCGTATTTTTGGTTTTGCGCCGCCACGGCATCATTCCATTGGGGATGGTCACGGTGCGGATGGGTGGTCGCGGTGAAAAATTCGGCTTCCGGCATCCGGCGCGGCCCGAACAGGTCTTCAAATTTGCGGCTGAATGTATTTTTGGTGGAATGATGGAAACTGAAATAATCCATATTCAGCCGCACGCCGCCCTCCGCATCCACCGACACCACTTTATAGACATCGTCCATATAGTTTGGCTGACCGTATGGCGCCATACCCATCACTTTATATTCGCCATTGTTGACGCGGAAACCGAGATATGCGGTGAACGCGGAATAGAGCAACCCCAGCGAATGTGGAAAGCGCAGTTCGCGGGTCAGGTTGATGGTATTTTCGCCGGAACCGTCGAACGTGGCGGTGGCGTGTCCCATCGCGGCGGTTGTCCACTCGCCCACGCCGTCGATGGTCAGTACGGCGGCATCTTCAAACGGCGAAGCGAACATCGCGCTGGCGGCGTGCGACAGGTGGTGTTCCACAAACAGAATCTTGTCGGTGGGCACGCCGATTTTCGTTTGCAGTTGGCTTTTTATCCACAATTTTTCATCGAACCACGCCACCATTGCCTCGCGGAACACCCCCCACGATTTGGGGAATGTGCCAAGCGTGGAAAGCAAAATGCGCTCGAATTTGTGGAGTGGTTTTTCGTAAAAAACCACATAGTCCAAATCTGCGCCGGTGATGCCCCCCTGCGCCAGACAAAAATCAATGGCTTGTTGCGGGTAGCCGTGGTCGTGTTTTTTGCGGCTGAAGCGTTCTTCATCGGCGGCGGCAATCAGCACGCCATCTTGCAGCAACGCTGCGGCAGAGTCGTGATAGTAGCATGATACGCCCAGAATGTTCATTCAATGTTCCTCAAAATTAAAATTGCCGGCGGGCGGCATCCAAATCCGGCGCGGGGGTGGTGCGGTCTTTCCAGTGTGAACCCGAATCGGTTTTCAGCCCCAATGTGTCGCCGAACAGGGTTGCACCCAGCCCGAAGGGCAGCAGGATGGTAAAATAGAACAGCGACAGCACCACGCGCCCCACCATATTGCCGATAAACTGTCCGAACCGTTGCCAGCCGTGCCAGAATTTTTTCAATGCGTCCATGAATGCTCCTAAAACAGCGTGTAAATGAACGGTGCAACGCCCGATGCGGAAGCGAAAATCAGCGCCAGCCCAATCAGCAGCAGCATCGCTACCATGGGGATGAGCCACCACAATTTTCGGTGCCACAAGAAGGTCAAAATTTCGCCGGCGACGCCGGTATTGGTTGTCATCGCTTTAAAAAAGTTTTTTATTGCCATACGTCCCTCAGTCCAGAAAATTCAATTTCCATCGCATCATTATACACGGCACCCAATTTTTCGCAATGGGAATGACCTGCGCTGTACAACAAAAAAGCGCCGGGCAGGCGCTTTTCGGATGGTTGGGTGTGACAATCGCTACGCAGATTGCGATTTGGCACGGTTAAAATACACTTGAAGCCGAGATTTACGGCGAGCAGCATTGTTTTTATGGATGACGCCTTTTTGTGCCGCCTTGTCGAGTGCTTTTCCTGCCAACTGGATTGTTGCTTCCGCTTCTTCAAAATTACCGGCAGCAATCAGAGCGCGTGCTTTTTTGATGTATGTGCGCGCGGTGGTTTTGTAGTAGCGATTGCGTTCGCGCAGTTTTAAGTTTTGCCGTGCCCGTTTTTTCGCCGATTTGATGTTAGCCAATTTTTGTTCCTCCTGCAAATGCAAAATACGTCAAAACACCCCGCAGGGCGCAAAGTTCAATTCAACCTTGCCAGTTTAACCCAAAACCACGTTTTTGTCCAATTGCGTGCGTTGTTTTTAAAAAATAATGGTTGCTGCCAATTATAATTTTTTGGTGTTTTGTTGTAAAATCTGATGGGGAACAATACATCAGTCTATCGTAGTGCAGAATCAGTCAGTTGTGGTGGCAGACTCTGCCCGAACATGGACAATTGCTTTTGGAGAAAGCCTATGCCCACGCGAGTTTTATTGGTTGAAGACGACAGCACGCTATTGCAAACGTTGTCATATAATTTGGAGAATGAAGGATATAAAGTGACCACCGCCAGCGATGGGCAAGAAGGGCTGGCGCTGGGACGAAACAAAAAGTTGGATGTGATTTTGCTGGACGTGATGCTGCCGGAACTGGATGGATTGTCGGTGTGCCGAATTTTGCGCCGGGAAGGCGTTGATACGCCGATAATTCTGCTCACGGCGCGTTCCGGCGAGATGGACAAAATTGTCGGGCTTGACTCCGGCGCCGACGACTACATCACCAAGCCGTTCAGTTTGGGAGAATTGCTGGCACGGGTTCGTGCTGCTCTGCGGCACAAACGAAGCCCCAGCGCCGGAAACGTTGTTGAAGTGGGAGACCTCTCGATTGATTTGGTGGCGCGCCATGTGCTCCGAAACGGCGTCCCCTTGAGTTTGAGTCACAAAGAATTCGACTTGCTGGTGGAATTGGCGCAAAATCGAGGTGCGGTGCTTTCTAGAGATTTGCTGTTGACCAAAGTTTGGGGTTACGATTATACTGGCGGCACGCGCACGGTTGATGTTCACATCCGCTGGCTGCGCGAGAAAATTGAAGATGACCCGTCACACCCAAAACATATTTTAACCATTCGCGGCATTGGTTACCGCTTTGAGGCATGATGGCGCAGATTGTCGCATGGGGTTTTGCCATATTGGGCTTTGCCACCGCGGTGGCGGTATGGTGGCTGCTTCGCCGAGAGCGGTTTGCCAACCAAGAAATGGCGCAGCAATTATCAGAAATGCGCCGGGTGAATGAAACGCAATCG
>JANTHQ010000412.1 GCA_024762375.1 Anaerolineaceae bacterium | reverse complement strand
CCGAAATTTCCTTCGGCGTTTTCAAAATCGATGGGGTTGATTTTATGTGGCATAGTGGATGACCCGACTTCGCCCGCCACCACTTTTTGTCGGAAATACCCTTTGGAAATATATGCCCACATATCGCGCGCCAAATCGAGGGCGATGGTGTTGACGCGGGTGACAGCGTGAAAAATCTCCGCCAGATAATCGTGCGGTTCAATTTGGGTGGTCAGCGGGTTGAAGGTCAGATTCAACCGATTTTCGACGAAATCGCGGGCGAACGCCAGCCAGTCCACCTCGGGATACGCCGCCAAATGCGCATTGAAATTTCCCACCGCGCCATTCATTTTTCCCAGAATGGGCTGCGCCGCCAGCGCGTCGAGTTGCCGCTGCAATCGGTGGGCGAACACCGCCATTTCTTTCCCCACCGTGGTGGGCGATGCCGGTTGCCCGTGCGTGTGCGCCGGCATCGGCAGCGATGCGTAACGTTCTGCCAGTGATTGCAGCGCGGCAAGCAGGTCATTCGCCGCCGGTTGCCACACCGATTGCAGTGCGTTTTTCAGCATCAGCGCGTATGCCAAATTGTTGATGTCGGCAGATGTGCAGCCGAAATGGACAAATTCGCGGTGGGGAGCCAGTGCGGTTTCCGCCAGCCGGTTCTTCAGAAAATACTCCACTGCTTTCACATCGTGATTCGTTTCCCGCTCGATGGTTTTGATGGCGCGTGCCGCTGCCATATCGAAATTGGCGACCAGCCCGCGCAGAAAATCGCGGTCAGCGGGGGTCAGCGGGGGAAGTTCGGCAATTTGGGGGGCATCTGTCAGCGCGATGAACCATTCTACTTCCACCAGCAAGCGATGTTTCATCAGCGCAAATTCGGAAAAATGCGCTGCCAACGGTTCAATTTTGGCGCGATACCGCCCATCCAGCGGCGAAAGGGCGGTCAGCGGGTTGAGGGCATCCGGCGCACTCATAGCGCATCCGCCACCAGCAGCCCGCCCAAACCGACAATCACGCCTGCGTGCAACAGCCAGTCGCCGGGGGTGAGAAAATGCATCGCCGGGACAAATTGGGCAATCAGGCTGATGACCACCAGCAGCAGCCCGCTGAGCGGTAAAATGCCTTTGATTTCAGCCAGCCGGTTCAAAAAATCTTTCATATATCACCTCGAAAGTACGCCGAATGGAACGCGGACAACACCGATATTCAAAAAAATCGGTGTACATCTGTGCTCTCCGAGCATTATACCGTGAAATCTGCGTGCTATTTTTGGCGATACGGCGCGAAGAGCCGCACCAGTTTTTGCGGCACGCGGGCAGTGACCTGCGTACCGGTTTCGTCGTGCGATTCAGATTCAATCATCGCCTGCTCGTGCAGCAGCGACACCAGATTGCCCGCGCTGTACGGCAGATGCAGGGTGAGCGTCACCATCTCAGATTGCAGCATCGTTTCGATGCGCGTCAGCAGTTCCGGCACGCCGTACCCCGTTTTGGCGCTGACGGGCAAACTGTCATCAAACGCAGCGAGCACATTTTCAGCCTGCGACAATTCGCCATCGAATGCATCAATTTTGTTCAGCACGGTCACCATCGGGATATCAGTGGCGTCCAGTTGGCGCAGCGTCTCTTCCACCGCGGCGACCTGTTCGGCGGCGTTGGGATGGGTGATGTCCACCACGTGCAGCAACAGCGCGGCTTCGGTCACTTCTTCCAGTGTGGCGCGGAAGGCAGCAACCAGTTCGGTGGGTAATTTTTGGATGAAACCCACCGTGTCGCTGAACAGGGCTTCGCTGCCGCCGGGCAGAATGATGCGGCGAGTGGTTGGGTCCAGTGTGGCGAAAAGTTGGTCGGCGGCGTAAATTGGGTTTTCGGTGTCATCTGCCGCACCGGCAATTGCCATCAACCGGTTGAGCAGAGTGCTTTTTCCAGCGTTGGTATAACCCACAATGGCGACAACGGGAATTTGGCTCTGACGGCGGCGCTCGCGATAGCGGGCACGATGGGCGCGTACTTTTTCCAGTTCGCGTTTGAGGGCGGCGATACGGCGGTTGATTTCGCGGCGGTCAACTTCGAGCTGGGTTTCGCCGGGCCCGCGCACGCCGACCCCGCCGGTTGCGCCGCCGGCGCGTCCGCCTGCTTGCCGTGCCAAATGTGTCCACATACGAGTCAATCGCGGCAACCGATATTCCAACTGCGCCAGTTCCACCTGCAATTGCCCTTCGCGGGTGCGGGCGTGCCGCGCAAAAATATCGAGAATGAGCGCAGTGCGGTCAATCACTTTCACATTCAGTTCTTTTTCCAGCACCCGCTGCTGGCGCGGGCTGAGTTCGTCATCGAATATGAATACATCGATGGAAAGTTCATCGCGGTAGGTTTTCAGTTCCTCCACTTTACCGGAGCCGATAAATGTGGCGGAAACGGGTTTGTTCAGCCGTTGAAATGTGCCACCGATAACTTCGACACCGGCGGTTTCGGCCAGTGCGCCGAGTTCTTCCAGCGAATCTTCGATGCTCAACAGCCCGGTGCGATAAGCGTTGGCGCGCATATCTGCGCCCACCAAAAAACCGCGTTCGCGAGCGGAGTCAGAATAAAAATAGCGGTCTGGGTTTGTCATAGGTATATGATACTCACAATTTTTGGTTTGGGAAAATGACTCGACTGAAAACAGGCTCAAAATTAAACCACAGAGAACACAGCGTCACAGAGAAAATAAGATCTGAGAGCCGCCAAGGCGGTGGTATTGGCAATCCGGGAGATAAACTTGATTAAATAACCTCAATTCGGAGTTTCTGTCATTCCGGAAATTCGCGCAGCGAATTGTCCGGAATCCACGCCAAAAACTGTGGATTCCCGCCTTCGCGGGAATGACATATCAAAAATCTTTGCGAAATAATCGCATTTTCTCTTTTCGAGAAAAACTCCGAATTCAGGT
>JANTHQ010000411.1 GCA_024762375.1 Anaerolineaceae bacterium | reverse complement strand
TAGGCGTGTTCCCAAACATCCAAACCGAAAATGGGTGTTTTGCCTTCCATCAACGGGCTGTCCTGATTCGGGGTGCTGAAAACTTCCAGCGCACCGCCGTTAACTGCCAGCCATGCCCAGCCACTGCCAAAGCGAGTTTTGGCGGCGGTTTCAAATTTGTCTTTGAACGCGCCAAAATTGCCAAACGCGGCATTGATGGCATCTGCCAGCGCGCCGCCCGGTTCGCCGCCGCCATTGGGCGACATAATTTGCCAAAACAGGCTGTGGTTGGCGTAACCGCCACCATTGTTTCGCACTGCAGTGGGCAGTTTATCCACGCCCATCGCCAAAATCTGTTCGATGGTCATATTGTCCATTTCTGTCCCGGCGATGGCTTTGTTGAGGTTATTGGTATAACCACCGTGGTGTTTCGTGTGATGGATTTCCATTGTCCGCGCATCGATGTACGGTTCCAGCGCATCATACGCATACGGAAGGTCGGGTAATTTAAATGCCATGGTTCACTCCTTTTGTGAAGATAAATTTGTTGGTTGTTTGTTTCCCATATTTCGTGGACAAACGCATGTTGACCATTTTTTCAGACAGTGATACAGTGTCCGCACAGGTTTTACACGCCAAATCCAGCAGTTGTATATGAGCATTGGAAATTATAGCCAGCCAAAATGAGGTTGTCAAAGCATGACTGCTATCTCGCACACAACCGAGCAAAATAAACGCCATGGAATTTTACTCGCAATCATCGCTGTGACGGCATTTTCTACCAGCCCGGTGCTGGTGCGTTGGGCTGCGCCACTATCGGCATACGAAGTGACAGCGTGGCGAGTTTTCATCGCTGCGGTGAGTGTGGGCTTTCTGGCGCTCGTCCGGCGGGAACGCCCGCAGCTCAATCGCGCCGATTTCCCGAAATTTATCATGTTCGGGCTGATAACCGCTCTGCATTTCGGCTCATATATCGCCTCATTGAATTTCACCACTATTGCACATTCGCTGACAATCGTGTACACCGCACCGGTTTTCGTGACGATTTTTTCGGCGATATTCCTGAAAGAACACATCGCTGCGCGGAAGTGGCTGGGAGTGGCGGTGGTCATCATCGGTATTGCTGTGCTGGCGGGGTTCGAACCGAACATGACCCCGCGCATGTGGCTCGGTGACGGGTTGGCGCTCGTTTCCGCTGTTACGTTCGGTTTTTATTCCGTCGCCGGGCGGTCGCAGCGAAGCCACTACCCCCTGCTGACATACGCCTTTTTTGTGTACATGCTCGCCGCGCTATGGATGGCGCCCGCCGCAGCCGCCACATTCACACCGACGGGATACGGCTGGCGGCAGATTGCATCGGTGGTAGCGTTGGGTGTTGTGCCGCTGGGATTGGGCCATACGCTGTACAATGCTGCCGTGCGCCGAATGCACGCCACATACGCCAATCTCATCGCGTCACAAGAAGTGACCGGCGGCATCATTTTGGGCGTTCTCTTTTTACACGAAATTCCGGGGCCGAGCGCCATCATCGGGGTGGTGATTACCCTGCTGGGCATTGTGATGGTGTTAATTTAGCGGTCAGTGGTCAGCAATCAGCGGTCAGTTTTTAGGGTGTGTTGACGTTTCATCGTTTGCCGGGATAAACGCCCTTCGATACACGATTTGCTCCGCAAATCGCTACTCAGGATGCGTTTATCCCGCCGATTTCTCACCCTGAGTAGCCCGCAGGGCGTATCGAAGGGTGGAAATCGGCAAACGTCAACAGAACCTGGTTTTCAGCCGTGAATGAACATTTTTCATTTTTCACTATTCGTTATTCACTCACATACAGCCGCTGGCGAACAATATATTCTGCCACGACGGGGGGAACCATATCATCAATCGGCAACCCCTGCCCCACCCGCCGCCGAATTTCGGTGGCAGAGACGGGCACGGGGGGCATTTCCACCC
This sequence comes from Anaerolineaceae bacterium, assembly GCA_024762375.1. Lineage (GTDB taxonomy): Bacteria > Chloroflexota > Anaerolineae > 4572-78 > 4572-78 > JANTHQ01. The sequence continues at coordinate 992 of JANTHQ010000411.1, read as the reverse complement.
AAACTAACCGCGATGCCAACTGCGGCACAGCCGCCACCACCGATTGCACATCGGGGCGAAAACCGGGGCGGTGCACCACCGCGATGCAACATTGCGCCACAATTCCGGCAGCATTTTTCCAGCGCGGAAAATTATTCAGCGCATCTGCGCCGATGATGAAAAATGTATTTTCTGCCGCCGTACCGAATTCTCGGCGCAGCAAGCGGACAGTATCCACCGAATATTGCGGCGCAGGGCGGTCAATATCCACCCGCGATACCACAAAATCAGGCTCATCCGCCACGGCCAGCGAAACCATCCGCCAGCGATATTCGGCGGGGGTGACGGGCTGCCAGCGCTTGTGCGGCGGCGTTCCCACCGGCACGAACACCACCTGTTCCAGCCCCAACTGATTTTTTGCGGCGCGGGCAACTGCCAAATGCCCGTTGTGTATCGGGTCGAATGTGCCGCCAAAAATTCCGAGCGCTACCACATCCACTCCAATTCCAAATCTGCCAAAAAGACTGTATCGCCCGCCTCCACACCGGCTTCGCGCAGTGCAGCCAGCACACCCATCGTTTCCAATTGCAATTGGGCGCGTTCAACCGCTTCCGGTATATCCCAATATGTGCGCAAAACCAGTTTTTGCACGGCTGAACCTTCCACATGATAACCATCGGCGCGTTTTTCCACCGTAAAATCCATATCCGATTCATCCAATGTGAAAACGGGAATTTCCGGCGTGAGGGGTTTCGGAACGGGCAGTTCTGCCAGTTTTTCCGCCACCAGACGCATCAAATCGCGCACGCCATCCTGCGTTGCCGCCGAAATGAATCGCGCCGGGAAATTGAGTTCGGCGGCTTTGGCCTGCACCGCTTCCCAATGGTCGGCTGCGGCAGGCACATCTTTTTTGTTGAGCACCAAAATTTGCATTTTCTCTGCCAGCGCAGGGTTGAACAGCCGCAATTCGGCGTTGATGGTCTCAAATTCAGCCAGTGGGTCGGCGGATGTGC
>JANTHQ010000410.1 GCA_024762375.1 Anaerolineaceae bacterium | reverse complement strand
ACAGGGGGGATGGGGGAAATCGAAAGTATCCGGTTTTTGCTCAAAATTTTGTCATTTTTGATTTTGGTAAATCTCAGACTGCGTAACGTGAGTCAATAACTCTTTTGGAGGAGACCTTTTTGATGAAACAGACAAAACTATTTTGGATATTCAGCCTTTTAACCGTTGGCATTTTTGTTTTGGCGGCATGTGGAACCGCACCCGCTTCGACGAGCGTGCCGGTGAGTCAGGAAAAAAGCCCTGCCACTGCCACCATCGCACCGACACCGACAACCAACGCCATCGAAGCAATCGGCACGGATGGCGAACACAGCGATAGCGATGAGCATACCGCTGACACGGAGCACAATGATGGTGACGAGCACGCCGCCGATTCCGGTGAGATGATGGACACCGATGGCGAGCATAGTGATGGCGACGAGCACACCGCTGATTCGATGGACGCGGACAGCGAACACAACGACAGTGAACACGAACATATGGATGTGCCGGAATCATATTCTGACAAAACCAACCCCATCAAAGATGATCCTGATGCCGTTACTGCCGGTGCACAGATATACACCACATACTGTGCTGCGTGCCACGGCATCGAAGGCAAAGGTGATGGGCCCGCCGGAGCCGCGTTGGACCCGCATCCGGCAAATCTTGCCGATGCCGGCATGATGAACAATATGTCGGATACGTACCTTTTCTGGCGTATCAGCGAAGGCGGAATGATAGAACCGTTCAACTCCGCAATGCCACCGTGGAAAGGCAGTCTCACCGAGGAACAGCGCTGGCAGGTGATTGCCTATCTGCGCACACTCGCAAAATAACCGTTTTTCTCCTCTCCCCAACAAGCCCGGCAGCATTTTGTCGGGCTTGTTTTTGATTGAATTATCGGACAATCGCCGTATGAACCGCTCTGTAAAAATGTTGCTCCTTTTTTTCGGATGGTCGTTGGTGCTCACCTTCCCGCTGGTGCTGAATTTCGGCACGGCTATTCCGTTGGGCAGCGAGCACAGCGCCACCGTGCCGTATTTCAATTTGTGGACGCTCCAATGGAATATCGAACAGGCGCTGCGCGGTTTTCCGAATTACTGGAATGCACCCATTTTCGCGCCGACCACCGGCGCATTTGCCTTTTCCGAAATCCAACCGGTGACCGCATTTCTGGCGATGCCCGTCTGGCTGGTTGGCGGAAGGGTGGCAGGATACAACAGTGTCATTCTGCTGTTTTTAACTCTGAACGGCTGGTTCGCTTTTGCGCTGCTGCGCGGTTGGAAACTCTCCGCACCGGCGGCGGTCGGCGGCGCGCTGATGGTGCAATCGCTGCCGTTTGTGGCGCAGGAAATGGGCGTGCTGCAACTCATGGCGATTTTCGGCATTCTGTGGCTGCTCTTTTTCCTGCAACAATTTTTTACTCGCCCCGACCCGGCATTCGGCATCGCTTTCGCCGCCGGAATTCCCATCGTTTTTTTCACTTGCGGTTATTACGGGCTGTTTACCTTGATTTTTGTGCCGCCCGCTGTGTGGGCATTCGCCCCATCGAAGCCGCATCTGCGATGGCGATTAGCCGGATTTGCGCTCGCCGGAATGCTGATAGCCGCGTCCCCGCTGCTGGTTCAGCGGCAAATTTTGGCGGAACACAATTTCACCCGCACCGAAACCACCATTCGCAACAATTCCGCCGCACCGGAAGATTATCTGAAAACGCCGGATGCGAATCTTTTTTACAAACAATTGCTGCACCGCCCGGCGGAACGCGGTCAGCGATTATTTCCGGGGTGGGGGCTGCTGGCGCTCGCAGCCGTCGGTGTCGCCATCCCATCGAAACGGGTTTCGCCGCGGGTGCGCCGGTATCTGCTGGGTGCGGCTGTGCTGGCGTTTTTGCTGTCGCTGGGGCTGCGGTTGTCCATCGGCGGGTGGGAACCGTACCAATTCCTGCGCCGGTTTTTTCCGGGGATGGGCGAACTGCGCAGCCCGTTCCGGTTCGCTGTGATGGAACAAATCGCACTGGCGCTGCTGGCAGGCATCGGGCTTGAAAATGTGCTGCGCTTGCGGCGATTCTCGCGCCCGATAGCCGCCGCGCTGGTTGTGGCAATCGTGGCGGAATCGCTGGCATTGCCATTGCCCCTGCATCCCGTCTCTCCGATTGACACCGCCCAACCGTGGCAGCAGTGGATAAACCGGCGTCCCGGCACACCCCGAATTGTATTGCTCCCTTTTGCCAAAAATGGTCATACTGCCTCATTTGAGCAAACCACCCGTTGGATGCTGGAAAATTCAACGCTGGATGCAGCGATGCTGAACGGCTATTCCGGTTTCTTCCCACCGGCACACGGCTTTCTCCGCGCAGAGATGAACGCTTTTCCCACCGCCGAGTCCATCCATCTGCTCGAAAAATACCACACCGATTATGTGGTCGTTTTCCACTTGCTCCCCGATGCCCCATCGCGCAAAAAACTGGCTCATCTGCCCGAAGTATTTTTCGACCCCGAAGGGCAAGTGTCTGTTTTTTCACTCCCCGCGTCAAAATAACAGACAAATTCTCCCAAAAATTCTTTAACGAGTTGTTACATTTCCTTCATTTTCCCGTCACATTGTTCCGATACAATAGTTACAAATCGAAAACGGAACAGCAAAAGCAAGGTTCCATTACTTTAGAAAACGGAGGTACAACATAATGGGTATGATGGGTGGTTTTGGTTCAGGATTTGGCAATTACGGCGCGATGGGCGGTGGCTCTATCGGCTGGTTGGTGAATATCGCAATTTTGGTTGGTATTGTGCTGTTGGTAGTTTGGGCAGTGAAACAATTTTCGCAGGGCAGTGTGAGTGCTGCTGCAAACCGGTCAGCGGCAGTAACGCCTCCGCCATCGGCACGCGAAATTCTGGAAACACGCTATGCCCGCGGCGAATTGAGCCGCGAAGACTATCTGACCACA
>JANTHQ010000409.1 GCA_024762375.1 Anaerolineaceae bacterium | reverse complement strand
CTCCGTTGGCTGGTGGTGAATTACTGGCATTATAGCACAACTCTCATTTTATCGGCAGATTGTCTTTTTTCCCATTGCCCAAACTGTGTTTTTGTGACATAATCATAATTGGAAATTGGTTATTGGAGATTAGGGTGTGTTGACGTTGCATCGTTTGCCGGGAAAAACGCATCCTGAGTAGCAGTTCGCAATGCGAACCGCATATCGAAGGGCGTTTTTCCCACCGATTTCCACCCTTCGATACGCCCTGCGGGCTACTCAGGGTGAGAAATCTGCAAACATCAACAGAACCTAATCATTCGTCTTTAAACCACTGACTGCCATTCGCTATTCGTTACTCGTAAACGCTACTCGAAAGGTTTTTTATGCGCCGACCCGGCATTGTCGCGCCAAATGGAACGCCAACCAACCCCAACTTGATGCTCGGCTGGAATCCGGGCGCTGTCAGTTGCGATGTTCGTTTTTTGCAACAGAACCATCTGTTTGCATACAAACAAGCGCACCCCGATGCAACCATCATCGTGCGGTTTCAGCATCCGGCAAACTGGTTTACCGATTTGGAGGCAACGGCGGTGCAATATGCCCGCCAGATTGCCGCCAAATGGAATACCATCAAACCCTTGCAACCGCTGGTCATTTTTGCCGAAGCGATGAACCTCGCGCCCACCACCGATGGTACGCTCGACCCGGCGAGGCAATCGCTGTTTGAAAGCGAACAGTTCTATCGCAGTGCGGGCTGGTGGATTGCCCGTGTGGCGCAGGTGGTGAAAGCGCTCGCGCCGGAAATGCAACTGGTTGCCCCGCCGTTTTCGCCGGGGCGGCACGAAGATGGCGCGCCGGATGCACAAGGCAACATCACCGAACCATTCGCCGGATATGATTTTTTGGCGGACGCGGTCAAAAAGTATTTCGACAACCGGCTGGCGGTGTATGCCTGCTGGGGCGATGATACCGGCTCGCGGCGAGAATGGCTGCAAGACCCCGAGCAATCGGCGTGGCATGCGTTTCGCTGGCGGCGGGTGCTGGCACTGTTTGAAAAACGGTACAACATTTCGGCGAAGGCGGTCATCAACCGCGCCTGCAACTTCGCCACATACGACCCCGATTTTTTCGAGCAAATCGTTTTTTTCGCCCAACACACGCTGAACGATGCGCGCGTGGAAGCGTTGACGTTCTATCTGTGGGAAGACCCATCTTTCGACCCCACCACCATTTTTAATGTGTGGACGCAATATCTGCCCGATTTGCCCGCGTTCACCCGACGGCTCGCCGCACTGTCCGATATTCTGCCGGGCAGCACCCCGCCCACCGATACCATCCCCACCCCACCGAAGCCGACACCCGCCCCGAATGATGCCGCATTCGGCGGAATGTCCATTAATGTGAAACTGGGCAACGGGCAAATCGAAACGATGACACTGGAAAACTATCTGCGCGCGGTGGTTCCGGCGGAAATTCCCGCCACATGGCATCCCGAAGCGTTAAAAGCGCAGGCAATTGCCGCCCGCTCGTATGCTGCCAACGCCATTCGGCGGGCGCGGTATCTGGGCAAAAAATTCGACATCACCACCGACCCGTCCGTTGACCAAAATTATCGCCCCGATAAAGTCCACATCGCCACCGATAAAGCCATTTTGGCGACCGCAGGGCTGGTGGCAATTTACAATCGCCACCCCATCGATGCGGTGTACTCCGCAAATTGTGGCGGGCACACGCGCAACAGCGAGGAAGTGTTCGGAAAACCGACCCCGTACCTGCGCGGGGTTTCGTGCCCCGCACCGGGACCGAAAAACGGGCACGCCGTGGGATTGTGCCAGCACGGCGCGCAGGCGTTCGCCAAACAGGGGTACACCTTCGAACAAATTTTAATTCATTATTACACCGGCATCACCATTGAGCCGTGGCAGTACACGCCGCCCGCTTCTCAAACCGGTGCCGATAGCGTGGGGCTGACATCGCCCGGCAATTGGCAAGTATCCATCAAACGCACACCGGGGCTGGCGCTGATTGTCGGCAATTTGGCAGACCAGCCGAATGTGCCCATCACCGTGACCACCCCGCGCGGCGATTCGTATGTGACCACCAGCGGCGCGAAGCCGGAATTCGGCGCGGGTGGATTTGAGGCGCTGGCAACAGCCGGTCCGGGCGTGTATCGGCTGGCTTTTTTGGGCCAGACTTTTTCGGTGCGAGTGGATAAAAATACCACCGTCCATTTGGAAATCGCGGCCAAAACCACCGCAGAACCAACCGCAGAACCGGTCATCGAAAGCGGCAGCATTCGCGGCACGCTCACCGATTCGCTCGGCACGCCGCTCGGCGGACACATCATCCAACTGCAGGCCGAACACACCGTCAAAGCCGCCAGCACCGACCCCGACGGGCAATTTTCGTTCGACGGACTGGCGGCGGGAACATACACCCTTTCGGAATTGGAAAGCGGCGTCACCCAAACGGTCACGCTGGCGGGCGGCGAAAAACAGATTTCGCTGACTGTGCCCGCCCCTTCCGGCGGCGAGCAGTGGGTCACCGAAACGACCGAATTGCCGGGCAGTATTCCGCTGCTGGTGGGCGATATCGGCGTGGCGGGCGAAGCCATCACCGCCACCGCGCCATCGGGGGCAACCGTCACCGTCAAGAGCGGCGATAAACCGGAATACGGCAGCGGTGGATTTGAAATTTACGCGCCGGAAATCGGCACATATACCCTTTCGTTTTTGGGAAAAACCGTGTCCGTCTTCGCAAACGGCAAAATGCAACGCATCACATTCAAGCAAGCCCAACCAGAAGAACTGGCGCGGCTGATTTCATCCGCGTTGCCGCTATCAAAAATCGAATCGCTGCTGAAGGAGTTGCGGCAAGAAACCGATGCCGCCAATCTGTTCAGTATCGAAGAATTGAATAATTGAGGCTATCCGTGCAAACACCCCTTT
>JANTHQ010000408.1 GCA_024762375.1 Anaerolineaceae bacterium | reverse complement strand
TCGCGCCGCAAATCGCGTGGTTGCTCGGCGGCGATGGGCTCGATTTGACGCTGCTCACCCGTCTGCTGCGGCTCACCATGCCGGCGATGCTCTTTTTTAGCCTGTCGGGGATTGTGACCGGGGTATTGTATGCCCTGAAACGATTCGTGTATCCGGCATTCACCGCCGCGACATTCAATGCCGGTATCGTGCTGGTGACACTGGTGGGGGCGTGGGTTTTTCGCTGGGGTATCGAAACGGTGGCGTTGGGGCTGGTCACCGGTTCGCTGGCGCAGGTGCTCATCCAATTGCCCGGACTGCGCGGCGCGAAACTCGGTTTCAAACTCGACCTGCACCATCCCGTGCTGCGCCGAATCGGCAAACTGTACCAGCCGGTCATTCTGGGGCTGGTCGTTACCCTTTTTCAAACCTCGCTTGACCGGCGGCTGGCAAATGGCACCGGCGCCAGTAGTTTGGCGTGGATGCAGAATGCCACCACTCTCATTCAGTTTCCGATTGGGCTGGTTTCGGTGGCGATTTCGCTGGCAATTTTGCCGACACTGTCGCGGTATGCGGCGCAGGCAATGGCGAAAAGCGATGCCGCGCCGGAAGCCAATCGCCATTTTACCGAAACGCTCTTCAGCGGGATAAAAATCGTGCTCATTCTGATTATCCCGGCGACGGTGGCGCTTTTCATCCTGGCAGAACCGATTATCCGCCTGCTGTTTGAGCACGGGCAATTCACCCCCACCGACACCGCACAGACCGCGCTGGCACTGCGATTCTATCTGCTGGGGTTGATTTTCGCGGCGGTTGACCAGCCGCTCATTTTCGCATTTTATGCCCGGCAGAACACACTTACGCCCGCGCTGGTCGGTATCGCGGCGGTGGGGGCGTATCTGCTGGCAGTTTTCGTGCCGACACTTTTTCGCCCGCTGCAGATGACCGATTTGGTGCTGGCGGACAGCGTCAAACAGTTCAGCCACGTGCTGCTGATGCTGTGGCTCATCCGGCGATGGGGCAGTTTGCGCGGGCACGGGCTGGAATCCACTGCGATGAAAGCCGCGCTGGCGGCGGCAGCGATGGGTGCGGCGCTGTGGGTGGGTCGCTGGTGGGGCGAAGCCGTTTTGCCGCCCGTCTCGCTGGCGAATGAAACCTTGCTGGTGCTGGTGCTGTCGGTGGTGGGTGGCGCGGTCTATCTCGGCGGCATTACCCTGCTGCGAGTGGAAGAAATCGGTTTGCTGGTAGAATCGGTGCGGGCGCGGCTGGGGCGATAGAGGGCGGCGGTCAGCAATCAGTAGTCAGCGAGTCAGTAATTAACCGCATGTTTAAGTTTTTGTCATTCCGGAAATTCGCGCAGCGAATTGTCCGGAATCCACAACAGAAACCTATGGATTCCCGCCTTCGCGGGAATGACATTGTCGAGAAACAATAACGCTGAAAATGGATTGTGTGAATTTCATTTGTTTTCTCTATAGTTTTCAGCCCAATAGCGAACGAGCAGTTCTCTATCTCTATCTCCATCGCGTATCAATCAATCTCCGGCTCACACCACATTCGGAATATCCAAAAACTCAATTTCCACATCAAATTTCGATTGAATGATTTTGCTCAGTTCGGTCAGCCCGATGATTTCGGTATTGTAATGCCCGGCGGCAACCATACTGATGCCCGCTTCGCGGCAGAGTTCCTGATTCCACTCGCGCGGTTCACCGGTGATGAACAGGTCGATTTCGTTGGCAATCAGCCAATCATAATCGGACGGACGGGGGGCACCAGAACCGGAAAGACTCACCACCCGGCGCACGGTTTTCGCGCCGAAGGGGTAGTACACGCCGTTGCCCTGAAACAGGTCGCGGCATTTTGCCAGCAGGGTATCGCGGTCTGCGCCCGCCGAAAATTCGCCGAGCCAGCCCCAGCCGTCGTGCCCGTATGGTTCAATCGGTGTGCCGCCCAGCGATTTGATGATGGACACGTTGTGCCCGATTTCGGGGTGGCTGTCGAGCAGATAGTGGTAGCCGATGAGCGACAGATTGTTTTCCCACAGAAATTTCAGGCGGGTGGTGAAAATTTTGTCCCGCTCGAAATAAACCGATGCCGGCGGGTTCATCGAGTGATGCACCAGCATCGCCTGTGCACCGGCGTCCATCGCCGCGCGGAAAAAACGCATATTTGCGCTGACACCGGTTGCAATTTTGTGGATGTTCTCCGCCCCGGCAACCTGTAATCCGTTTGCCAGATAGCCGTCAATTTTGGGCACGCCATCGTGATAGCCCATATATTCGGTTAAAAATGCCATTAAAGTGGATAATTTGACCATAGGTGTGTTCCTTTCGGGTTCAAGGTTTCAGGTTTCAGGTTCAAAGTTCAAGGTTCAAGGTTGCAATCAGTCGTCAGTGGTCAGTTTTCAGTTTTCAGCGGTCAGAAATCAGCGAATGACCAATAACCAATAACCAATCTCCAATAACCAATTTCCAATCAACCAACTCCCATCATTCTACAATTTCCACAAAATCGGCGGCGACCCACCCGCGCCGGCCCGCGCTGTCGCGCACTGCCACCCATTCGATGCCGCCCGCAGTTTCGCGGCGGGGAAACACGGTGACCACCGCGTTTTCCGGGATGGCTCCCGCGCGCAATCCGCCCGGTGTCCAGCGCAGAACCACACCGCGCCCGCCTGTGTGTGCGATGACTGCCGTGGCGGGGGTGGCGGTCGGGGTGGGGGTTTCGGTGGCGGTAGCAGTTGCTGTCGCGGTTGCGGTTGCCGTAGCGGTGGGCGATGGTGTGTCGGTGGTGGTGGGCTGAACGGTCGCTGTCGGTGCGGTGGTGGGTGTGACGGTATCGGTGGGTGACGGTGTTGGCGACGGGATTGCGGTGCCGGTGGGTGTTGCGGTGCTGTCGGGGGGCAGGGTGGCGGTGGGTGTCGGCGGAACCAGCGGGTCGAGCGCGGTGGTT
>JANTHQ010000407.1 GCA_024762375.1 Anaerolineaceae bacterium | reverse complement strand
GTGGACACACGTCCGGTAGAGGTGGTCACTGTCATAGGAAACTCCCCGAGAAAAATAGTTGTCACTGGTAAATATTATATGCAGCATTGAATAAAATTGCGAGTTTCATTATCCGGGATAAAGTTGCATTTGTTTTTTGCAAAATTTCTAGAGACGTGTATAATTGCTTTTGAAAAAGTAATTCAACGTCCATTGAAATGATATGGGCATTTTTTTTACGGCAGATATTTCAATATTGGTTGAATTATCTTCGTTTTACAGAAGCGGGGTGGCAAACATGTCGGTGAGCGAACAAACATTTGAAGAAATTGCATTCATATTGAAAGCAATGGCAGACCCAAACCGGCTGCGGATTTTAGATGTCATTATGGAAGGCGAAACCTGCAATTGCGAATTGACTGACCGGCTCGGGTTGCCGGCCAATTTGCTGTCGCACCATTTGCGGGTGCTGAAAAAAGCGGGGCTGGTCAGCAGCCGCCGCGATGAAATTGACAAACGCTGGATTTACTATCGTATGGATAAAGATGCGGTGGCGCGGTGGCATCGGTGGTGCGGGCAGTTTTTAGACCCGAACCGCATTCAGGAATGCAAAAAGCTCTGCGGGCCGGAAGGCCAACTCATTCCGGTTGACCCCGAACATTTTGTGCTGGAATAATTTTTCATCAGGAGAACATTTATGACCTTCAAAGAAACAACCATCGAAACACAAAAACCGTGGCAGTTGCCCGCACTGACCGCCGTCGCGGCGGTGGTGTGGGTCGGGCTGTGGACGCAACTGCAACCTTTTGCCGATTGGATGACCTATTCTGTTTTGCGCATCACGCCCGAATCAAAACTGGGCGAGTCGGTCAACTTTTTTCTGTATGATGTGCCGAAAATCATTCTGCTGCTGGGTGGCATGATTTTTCTGGTAACATTCATTCGCTCGTTTTTCAGCACCGAACAAACCCGCGCGCTGCTGGGCGGCAAACGCGAAGGCGTGGGCAACGTGCTGGCGGCGGCACTGGGAGTTGTCACCCCGTTCTGCTCGTGTTCGGCGGTGCCGCTGTTCATCGGTTTTGTGGAAAGCGGCATTCCGCTGGGAGTCACGTTTTCGTTTCTCATTTCCACGCCGATGGTGAATGAAGTGGCGCTGGTCATGCTGTTTGGCATGTTCGGCTGGAAAATCGCCGGGCTGTATATGGTCACTGGCCTGCTGGTGGCTATCGTCGGCGGCATGGTCATCGGGCGATTGAAATTGGAACGCTATGTGGAAGATTTCGTCTGGCAGATGCAGGTTGGCGCGGCGGCACAGGGTTTTGGGTTCAAACCGACATGGGATGACCGCATCCGCGATGCGGCGCGAGCCACCCGCGAAATTGTCGGCAAAGTGTGGATTTATGTGATTATCGGGATTGCCGTGGGCGCCGGCATTCACGGGTATGTGCCGCAAGATTTTATGGCGAACATTATGGGGCAGGAGGCATGGTGGTCGGTGCCGGTGGCGGTGCTGTTCGGCATTCCGCTCTATTCCAATGCCGCCGGAGTCATTCCGGTGGTGTATGCGCTGATGGAAAAAGGCGCAGCGATGGGCACGGTGCTGGCGTTTATGATGTCGGTGGTGGCGTTGAGCCTGCCGGAAATGCTCATTTTGCGAAAGGTACTCAAACCGCAATTGATTGCGGCATTCATCGCCATTGTTGGCACGGCGATTATTTTTACCGGTTTTATGTTCAATATTATTTTGTAAATGGAGGAAGCAATGATTATCAAAATTTTGGGTACGGGTTGCACCAACTGTAAACGGGCAAAAGCCATCGCGCTGAAAACCGTGCAGGATTTGGGCATCGATGCCAAAGTGCAGGATGTGACGGACATTCCCACCATTATGGGCTACGGGGTGATGACAACCCCGGCAATCGTCATCAACGAAAAACTGGTGGGGTATGGCGGCGTGCCAACCCCACAGCAAATGGCGAAACTGATAAAACAGTTTGTATAACATTTTTCGGGAGGAAGGAAATGTCGGTTTCAGGGCAAGTTGGGCAAAATAGTGTTGTCAAACAACTATCATTTTTAGACCGCTACCTGACCCTGTGGATTTTTCTGGCGATGGCGGTCGGGGTGGGCGCCGGTTATTTCATCCCCGGTGTGGAAAATTTTGTCAACCGATTTTCGGTGGGCACCACCAACATTCCCATTGCCATCGGGCTGATTCTGATGATGTACCCCCCGCTGGCAAAAGTAAAATACGAAGAATTGGGCGATGTATTCCGCAACTGGAAAATACTGGGGCTGTCGCTGGTGCAGAACTGGGTTGTGGGCCCCATTTTAATGTTCCTGCTGGCAATCATTTTTCTGCGCGGCTATCCCGAATATATGGTCGGCTTGATTATGATTGGGCTGGCACGCTGCATCGCCATGGTCATCGTGTGGAATGAGTTGGCAAAAGGCGATTCGGAATATGCCGCCGGGTTGGTGGCGTTCAACAGCATCTTTCAGGTGCTGTTTTACAGCGTGTACGCCTACGTGTTCATCACCGTGCTGCCACCGATGTTCGGGCTGGCGGGCAGTCTGGTGGAGGTCAGCATGGGCGAAATCGCCAAAAGTGTGCTCATCTATCTGGGCATTCCGTTTGTGGCGGGCATGCTGACACGCTTCTTTTTGGTGCGCGCCAACGGCAAACAGTGGTATCACGAACAATTCATCCCGAAAATCAGCCCCATCACCCTGATTGCGCTGCTGTTCACCATTATTGTGATGTTCAGCCTGAAAGGGAATCTCATCGTGCAAATTCCGCTTGATGTGCTGCGCATCGCCGTGCCGCTGCTCTTCTATTTTGTGATAATGTTCCTGGTCAGTTTTTGGATGGGGCATCGCATCGGCGCGGATTATTCCAAAACGACGACCCTCTCTTTCACCGCCGCCAGCAACAACTTTGAATTGGCCATCGCGGTG
>JANTHQ010000406.1 GCA_024762375.1 Anaerolineaceae bacterium | reverse complement strand
GACACCGGACAAACGGTTGCCATAGATTTTTTTGCAGATATGCCCAGTGGGAATTTCCGTGCGGGGGAATCTGATTTTAAAGAAATTGTGATTGATTTCGGCGACGCGCGCCAATCTTTTTTTATTGGACGAGCCAGCGCGGCTGTGCCGGGGGTAGTTGCCGGGTTGTGCCGGATGGCGCAGGAACACGGCTCGCTGGCATTGAAAACGCTGGTGCAACCGGCAATTGAATTGGCGGAAAACGGTATCACGCTGTCGGCGGCGCAGGGATATGTGGCGCATTTGCTGCGCGACATTTTCACCGATACTGCGGCGGTCGCGGAGATGTTCGCCCCGAATGGGAAAATTGTTGCGGCTGGCGACACACTGAAAAACCCCCAACTGGCGGAAACATTGCGCACGCTGGCAAACGAGGGCGCGGCGGCATTCTACCGCGGCACGCTGGCAGAAAAAATCATCGCCGACCAGCGCGCACACGGCGGGCTCATCACCGCGGCAGATATGGCGGCATATCGCCCGCGTCAGTCCGAACCCATCGCTGTGCCGTATCGGGGATATACCGTGCTTTTGCCGCCGCCGGCATCGGTGGGGGGCGTGCTGATTGCCTTCACCCTGAAACTGTTGTCGGCATTCGATTTGCCGTCGCTGGCGCCGAATGGTGTGATGCGCTATCGCTTGCTGGCAGAGGCGTTTCGGCTGACGAATATCGCTCGCCGTGATTTGCGCCCCGATGCTGCCGCTGTCGCCGAGTTTCTGCATCCGGCACACGTGCAGCAGTACGTTTCAAAATTGCGGGCAATTTTGGATGGCACGCAATCCCCGGCCACCGAACCGGTTTTCAGCCCGGCATCGCGCGATACCACCCACATCAGCGTGATGGATGCCGCCGGAAACATCGCCAGTGTGACCACATCTGCGGGCGAGAGTGCGGGCTATTTTGTGGACGATACCGGCATGCTGATGAACAATATTTTGGGCGAAATCGATCTCCATCCCGATGGATTTCACACTGCGCCACCCGGCAGCCGGCTGCAAACGATGATGAGTCCCGCTATTGTGCTGCACGACGATGAACCGGTGATGGCGCTGGGCAGCGGTGGCAGCACCCGCATCCGCTCGGCGATGGTGCAAGTGCTGTCCAATGTGCTCGATTTTGGGCTTTCGCTGGCAGATGCCGTCGATTTGCCGCGCCTCCATTTTGAAAGCGGCGAATTGCAGTTGGAAGGAGGCACACCGCCCGAAATTTCGGCGGCACTGGCAAAACTGGGATACGCTGTGAATGTATGGGGTGGGAAAAATATGTATTTTGGTGGGGTGCATTCGGTGGCAGTATTGCAGGGGCAGTGGCAAGCAGTTGGCGATACACGGCGTGGCGGGGTATCGCTGGTGGTGGGAAAATGAAACCGGAAATTCTGCAACAGACATTAACCGCATATCAACTGCACCGAGAAATGAGCCACACCGCATATTTTTCGGTTTTCAGTGCCACGCGCATCGCCGACAACCGGTCGGTGCTGCTTTTGATATTGAATCCCGATTTGCCGCGCGACGCCTATTTTGTGCGCCGATTTAAAGATATGGTTGAGCGCAACACAACGCTCGACCATCCGCACATTCTGCCCGCGCTGGGATACGAGACGGTTGACGACCTGCTGCTGTGTGTGTGTGATTTCCCCGGTGGCGAATCGCTGGACGAATATTTGGCGGCACATGAACCGTTGTTGGTGGCTGAAACGATGACGGTGGTCCGTGAAATTGCCACCGCACTCGATTATGCTCACGGGCAAGCCGTCCGTCACGGAAGTTTATCGGGGCAAACTGTTTTTGTGTGTGATGGTCAAACGTTTGTGGCTTTTTTCGGATTGGCGCAATTGCTGGAAGAAATCGCGCAGGTGAAAGATGCCGCTCGCATCACCGATGACCGTTATCTTTCGCCGGAACGATTATCGGGTGAAAGTGCCAGCCGCACCGGTGATTTGTATGCGCTCGGTGTGCTGACCTACCGAATGCTCACCGGAGAAATGCCGTTTTCGGCAGATGACCCCGCTCGCCACCGCGAACCACCTGCGCCGCCACATACCCGCAATTCGAATGTGCGGCCTGCCACCAGCGAAGTCGTGCTGCGGATGCTGTCGCGTGGCGTGGAATTGCGCCAAACCACCGGTGCAGAATTCATTCGCGCCCTGCAGGTTGCCATCGAAGGTTCCGCGCCGTTGCGGCCCATTACGGCAGCCACGGCGGCCATCAAACCCGAAAAACGGCCGGTTGCACCACGTTTCTCCGGCAAATTGATTGCGGTGGTGGCTTTTGCCGTTACCGTAATTGTGCTGGGGTTGGCGGGTGGATTCTGGTTGATGTCCAACTGGGGAAATCTTCGGCCCGTTGTTGCGCCCAACCCAACCTCAACTGCCACCATTGCCCCAACCGCAACCCCGATTCCACCGACCATACCTGCTCCAAAACCGCTCCCGTCGCCCACCGCAGCAGAAGCCACACCAACCGCGACAACCGTTCCGGCTGCGCAACCGGGAGCCACCATTGCACCGAACAGCCCATTTTCGCAACTGGTGCTCGCGTCCGGCATCACCGACACATACCAACCGCAAAACCCTGCCACAGTATTTGGTGCAGACACCAAAACGATATACCTCTTTTTCCGTTATGCAGGTATCAGCGCCGGTACGCCCTGGCAGGTGGAATGGCGATTCAATGGCTCCACAATAGAAACCGGCAGCGACCGCTGGCCTGCGGATTATGGTTCGGCGGGCACAGCGTGGGTGTTTTACACGCCCATAGACGGGTTCAGCCCCGGCCAATACACGGTTTCATTGGCTATCGACGGGGAAACCGTTGCCACAGCTGCATTTCAGATTCAATAACTGATGTTACGCGGTTTCATGTTTGGTAAAAAATTTACATTTTGAAATACAAAGTTTTCC
>JANTHQ010000405.1 GCA_024762375.1 Anaerolineaceae bacterium | reverse complement strand
TACTCGGCAATCGGCAGCAACTCGTCACCGCCATCGGGCACATCATCGAAAACGCCATTCGCTATAACCATGCCGGCGGAACCGTCACCATTTCCGGAGCCATCCGCCCGGAGGCATACCTGCTCACCATCGCCGACACCGGACGTGGCATTTCCCAAAAAGACCTGAAATACATTTCGCAACCCTTCTTCCAAGCCGAAAAACACACGACCCGTCATGCCGTCGGCATGGGATTGGGACTGTCAATCGCCAACCGCGTCATATCGCTGCATAACGGCAAACTTTCCATTGCCTCCACATTGGATGAAGGCACGGTGGTTTCGCTCGAATTTCCACGTTTTTCAATGGAAAATCTGCCGCTGGCCCGAAAAGAACTGCTGAAATTGCAAAACCGCTTCAGTCTGGAAAAAGAAAAAGAAAAACGGAACCGGCAGCAACAGACACAAGAAATTATCGACCAGTTGAAAAAACAACTGGAAATCACACAATCGCAAAATTTGGCGTATGCCCGAGACCTGGCAAAACTTTACCAAACACAGAAAGAAAAAGAATCTGAGGCGAAAGCCCAACTGGCGCACCTCAGTCACACCGACCGCCTCATTTTGATGGGACAGCTCGCCGCAAGTGTCGCCCACGATTTGAGTAATCTCATTTCGCCGATTCTGGGCTATTCTCAAATCATCCTGCGCCGCCGTGATTCGATTGACCCGACGATGGTCAATATCATCGAACGCATTTTGAGCATTTCTCGACGCGCAAACGTGCTGTTGCGGCAAATGGTCACCCTTTCGCGCGCTCAAACCGACAAACCGGAACAATTTGACCTGAACGAGCATCTGGAAGAAATGCTCCACATTTTGGAAATAAAAATCAAACACGCAAATGTGGATGTGACAAAATCATACACCGCCGCTCCAACCGAAATTTACGGCAGCCCGATTCAAATTTCACAGGTATTTCTCAATTTGATTGTCAACGCCATTGACGCGATGCCCGATGGGGGCGTGCTCACCATCAAAACCGACCGCGCCCAAATGGACGGACAACCGGCGGTGAAAATTCAAATTTCGGACACAGGGCAAGGTATTGCCGCCGAGTTTTTGCCCCATATTTTTGAAGCCTTTTTCACCACCAAAACCGATAAATCCGGAACGGGTTTGGGGTTATCTGTTTCCAAACAAATCATCGAAAACCACAACGGGCAGATATTTGTGGATAGTATCGTCGGAAAAGGAACAACTTTCAGTATTTTTCTTCCGGCAGTGGAACCGATAAAGGATGAAATTGCCCATGACGCCGCATAACGCTGCATCTGCCACCCGAACAGCCAACGAATGGCAACTTTTAAATGAGGCAACGCTGGCGTTGCGCCACACCACCGATATCGATACGGTGGTGGCGGTAATTGCCGGCAGTTTGAATAAACTCGGATTTGATGTTTTGGGCGGCACCGTCGATCTCGATTCGGCAGAACTCCGCATTTCAATCGTCTCGTTTGCAGGGACCGACTCTATGTTCGGGTTTCTCTCGCCCGGCGACAGCATTCGCTTGAAGAACTCAATTGTCCAACTCGAGGCGCTTTCGTTTTACCGGCTGGTGGTTCATCAGGGCGAAACGCTTTTTTACACCATGTCTTTCAGCGACATTGCCACCCTGCTCCATCCGGCGCTGGAAACCACCCAATCCCCGGATGAACCATGCACATGCATCATCACCCCGTTGCGCGAACGCGGCGAAACGACTCATCTGCTGGTAATTTCAGCAAAACATATCACCGAAGCATCCGTACCGGCGGTAACCGCATTTGCCAATCTCGGTTCCACCATTTTGGAGAATTTGCGCCTGCTGCAGCAGGAAAAAGAACAGCGTCGCATCTCTCAAACGTTGCAAAATGTCAGCACCATCGTCAACAGCAGTCTAAATTTGGAAACTGTGCTGAAACTGATTTTAGAGCAATTGGCTGTGGTTGTGCCATACGATAGCGCAGCTATCATGCTAGAGCAGGGAAACGCGCTAAAATTGGAAGCCGGCAGCGGTTTTGCGCCCGATGCTGCCATTTTGGATGTCGCAGTGCCGGTGGATACCAACGTGCTGTACAATGAAATGAAAGAAACGCTGAGCCCCATCGTCATCGGCGATGTGCACACCGACCCCCGTTATATGCTGTGGGAAGGCACGTCGCCCATCCATTCGTGGATTGGCACACCCATCATTTGGCAAGAAAAGGTCATCGGGCAAATTTCGATTGACAACTTTGAGAAAAATGTTTTCACCCCGGAACAGGGCGAACTGGCCCTGCTATTCGCCAAACATGTTGCCACCGCCATCAATAATGCCCGATTGTTTCGGCAGGCGCAACGCACCGCCGAAGAGCAGCGAGCACTGTTAAACAGCGCCCGCGATGTGGCCTCGAGTTTGGAACCGGAAAAAGTGCTCAATGCCATTGCCGCGCGGGTAAACGATTTGATGCGCGCGCAATTCACGGGCATTTTTCTGTTAGACAACGACCAGCAGTTGCAATCGTACATCCTGCTGGCAAAAAACCGAGACGAGACCGTCGAAACCGCGGCTTTTTCTGCCGCCCAGCAAGCCATAGCCCAGAAAAAAGGTATCAAAACCACCCCTGCCCCGCTTTCGGGCACACTGTTTGCCGTGCCATTCATCATCATGGAACGAGCCATCGGGGCGATGGTAACCTATTCCGACAGCGATACTCAGGCAGACGAAAGCAATCTCGACCTTTTGAACCGTTTTGCGCTGCACACCGGTATCGCCATTGAAAATAGCCGCTTGTATGCTCAAGTTGAACGGCGGCTCAAACGGCAAGCACTGCTCAACCGGCTGGCACGACGATTGAGCAGTAAATTGAGTCTAAAAGCACTGGCGAAAGACATCCTGCAAACCGCCCAAACCATTGCCGAAGCCGATGCTTCCGTCATTGTGCTGGT
>JANTHQ010000404.1 GCA_024762375.1 Anaerolineaceae bacterium | reverse complement strand
CAAATGACGCGGGTTCAAATTGACCAACTTGCCGCTTGGCGGTACACTTTTTTTAGCGGTCAGCCGAAAGCTGAGGGCTGATAACTGAAAACCAAACACTCATAAAACCCCACAGGAGAAAATATGATGGAGAAAAAACCACCGGTAATTGTTGTGCTGGAAGGCGATCAAACGGGACAGGAATTGTTGGAAGAAGCTCTGCGCGTGCTCGACCCGGCAGTGACGGGCATGGAATGTCAGTTTGAGCGATTTGACCTGAGTCTGGAAAATCGCCGCAAAACGAAAAATAAAGTGGTGTACGAAGCCGCCGCTCGGATGCGCGAGACCGGTTACGGATTGAAGGCTGCTACCATCACCCCGGAGGCACAGGGCGATGTGGGCAGTCCCAACGCGATTTTGCGCGATGAAGTGAACGGCA
Source organism: Anaerolineaceae bacterium (assembly GCA_024762375.1). GTDB lineage: Bacteria > Chloroflexota > Anaerolineae > 4572-78 > 4572-78 > JANTHQ01. The sequence goes on along the minus strand of JANTHQ010000404.1, from coordinate 2,544 downwards.
CGGTGATTGTGCGCACGGGGCGGCGCATTCCCGGTATCCGCCCCACGGGTGGCGCGTATGCACCGATTTCGGTGGTGCGCATGGCGGTTGGTGATGCGTATGGCGCGGAAGAACACCGCGAAGGCGTCGGGCTGGATGAAATTGCCGTTCGCACCGAAACGATTGACCGCCGCACGTGCCGCGCCGTGGCAGAGTTCGCGTTTCGGCATGCCAAGCGGATGGGCGTGAAAGTATTCGGCGGCCCGAAATATACCGTCAGCCCGGTATATGAAGGCATGTTGAAAGAGGAAATGGATCGCGCGGCGAAACGCTATCCCGATGTGCCATACGAACCGCAATTGATTGATGCCACGTATGCCCTGCTGCTGACCAACGGCGGCGACGGGATGGTCATCCCCGCGCTGAACCGTGACGGCGACTGTTTGAGCGATTATGTGCTGCAAATGTTCGGCTCGATTGCCGGGGCGGAATCGCTGCTGTTGTCATTTGATGACAATTGGAACTTGACCACAGTGATGGCTGAAGCTCCGCACGGCACTGCGCCGTCGTTGGAAGGGAAGAATATCGCTAACCCGATGGCGATGATTTTGGCGGGTGCAGCGATGCTGCGTTACATGGATTGCAAACAGGCACAACCCGCTTCGCGTGCCATATATGAATCGGTGTTTGAAGCCATCCATCACGGCGTGCGCACCCCCGATTTGGGCGGCAGCACCATGACCACCGAATTCACCGACGATATCATCCGCCGGGTAAAAGCCAAACTGGAAGTTTGGCAAGTGATGGGCAGTTAACGTGCCGGCTGAACCATCGGTGTGGTGGAACGCGCTGGTAATTTGGGGCGCGGCGATTGTGTATGCGCTGGTGCACAGTGTGCTGGCATCCAACTGGGTCAAAGAATCGCTGGGCGGGTTGCTGGGGCGATGGTATCGCCTGTTTTTCAACGCCGTCGCGGTGATAACCCTGTTGCCGGTGCTGGCGCTGGTGCCGCTTTTGCCCGACCGCGTGCTGTATACCGTGCCACCGCCATGGCATTGGGTGCTGCTTTTTGTGGAATTTTCTGCCGTGTTGCTGGCGGCACTGCCGTTCATCCAAACCGATATTTGGCACTTTTTGGGCTTGCGTCAATTGATGGAAGTTGTGCCACCGGCGCACACACCGTTTAAAGAAGTGGGATTGTACCGGCAGGTGCGCCATCCCGGTTATTTTTTCAGCATTGTTTTTTTGTGGGCCAGCCCACTGATGACTCTCAATCAGGCGTTGCTGTATGCCGCCTTCACCCTTTATTTGTGGGTGGGGGCACTGTTTGAAGAACGAAAACTGGTGCGCGAATTCGGCGACGTGTACCGCGACTATCAGCGCCGTGTGCCGATGCTCATCCCGTGGAAACTGTCGCTGTGGATATGAAAAGCCTGCGCAATAAATTAATTATCGGTGTGATTTTCGGCGCGCTGGTGATGGTCGGGCTGGGCATTTACGCCGATTTCACCGAAATGGCGCGGTTGCTGCGCGCGTTTCGCTGGGGATTGCTGCCCGCCGCCATCGGGTTGACGGTGGTCAACTACCTGCTCCGTTTCACCAAATGGCATTTTTACCTGCGCCAAATCGGGGTGAAAAACCTGAGTTGGTGGGCAGACCTGCGCGTTTTTCTGGGCGGATTTGGATTCTCGCTCACGCCGGGCAAAGCGGGCGAACTGGTGCGGCTGTTGTGGCTCAAAAATCTGGCAGATGTTCATCCGGCGCGCACCGCGCCGGTCGCACTGGCAGAGCGGCTCACCGATGGCATTGCCATGGCAATTTTGGCGTTGATTGGCGGGCTGATTTATCCCCAATTCACTGCCGCTGCGCTGACCATCGGCATGGTGCTGGTGGTGGCGGTTGTCGTCATTCAAATTCGCCCGCTGGCATTGTGGGCGCTCGGCATCGGCGAACGATTGCCGTTGGTCAACCGCATCGCCCACCATCTGCACGATCTATATGAAAGCGCGTATGCCCTGCTGCGGCTGAAAAACCTGCTGATTGCGGTGACGCTCGGCGCGGTGGCATGGGTCAGCGAGGGCGTGGCGCTGTATCTGGTGCTGCTGGGGCTGGGTATGCCTGCCGGTGGGCAATTGGCGCTGCTGTCGATTTTCATTCTGGCGTTTGCTTCGGTGGCGGGGGGTGCGTCTGGCGTGCCGGGGGGACTCGGTGTGACGGAAGGCGGGTTAACCGGCATGTTGCAACTTTTGGCGGGCGCATCGGAAAATGTCGCCGCCACGGCAACCTTGCTCATCCGCTTTGCCACCATGTGGTTCGGCGTGGTGTTGGGGTTGCTCATTCAGGCTATTTGGCGCGATTTTCTGTACGGGGACAGCAATGCCGCCGATTTGGCATCCATCTCGGCAGCGATGGAATCCCCCCCGGAAAAATAAACTGCCGGGGGGAAATCCAAAAAAAAGGTCGCCACTGCTGGCGACCTTTTGTGTTGTTTGAAAGTTATTTTCCCATGCCGGGCATCGGCGGGGTTGAGCCACCCCCACCCCCTCCGCCACCGGGCATCGGCGG
>JANTHQ010000403.1 GCA_024762375.1 Anaerolineaceae bacterium | reverse complement strand
TTTGGCCGATGCCTGTCGCACCACATGGTTCGCTTTTTCAATCGCCATCGTCAGCGCATTCGACATTTCAAGAGGGGCATCGGGTGTATCGGGCAGCGACATCACCAACGATTGCCCCACAGATGTCGCCGACAACCGGCTGGCGACATCGCCCGCTTCGTGCCCGCCCATGCCATCAGCAACGATATAAACCCCAGCCTGCTCGTGAACCCACACATAATCTTCGTTATGGCGGGCAATTTTGCCGATATCTGTTTTTGATGCAGCTACAACGTTCACACTACCGCCTCCAGCCAGAACTGCGAATTTATCCGCGATTTACAGCGGGGATGATAAACCAAAACTCTGCGCCCTGCCCTGTATGCGAATCCACACCGATGGAACCGCCGTGCGCTTCCACAATTCGGCGTGAAATTGCCAACCCCAGCCCGACACTCTTTTCGCCGCCGGTCGGTTTGGCAGATAATTTTGCGAAATCTTTGAACAATTTTTTGCGGTCTTCCTCGGTAATGCCGGGGCCTTCATCCGTCACACTGATGCGGCAGCCTTCGCGCGTCCGCGTTGCGTTCACCACCACCGTACTGCCCGGTGGAGAATATTTTATCGCGTTCGATACCAAATTGTCAATCACCTGCCGCACACGCACCGGGTCCGCCGTCATGTCCATATCCGGAAAATCTTCCAGCAGAATTTTGGTGTCTTTGGGGGTAGCCATCATCTGATGGCGGTTTGCCAGTTGTTCCAAAAATGGACGCAATGCAAACGGTTCAAATCGCAATTCCAATTTTCCCGACTCAATACGGGTAACATCCAACAAATCATTCAACAGCGAAAGCATGTGAGTTGATTGCACACCAATATCGTGGATCAACCCGGCTCGTTCCGAATCGCTCAACGCAATCACATCATCCGACAGCAAATCGGCAATCATGCGAATGTTGCCAATGGGGCCGCGCAGGTCGTGGGTAGCAATGCCCAAAAACGTGCTTTTCAGTTCGTTAACGCGCATCAATTCAGCATTGGTGCGTTCAATTTCCTCTTTTTGCGCTGAAAGCTGCGATACCAACCGCCCTTTTTCCAGAATAACCGAAAGTTGACCGGCAATTTGGGTAAATGTGTCCACATGAACGTGAGAGTAGGTATCCGGTTCGACGCTGGAGAAAAACAAAAAACCCACCGGCACGCCGTTGTTTATCAACGGGCACGTCAACGATGAGCGCATACCTTCTTTTACAATGAGGCGGGTTGAAATGGAAGTCGGTTTTTTGCGGAGGTATTCGGCTAAATCGGAAATGATGCGCGGTTCGCCACTTTCGAGCACGGTTTTTAAACTGCTGCCGGTGAGTTTGTCGGCATAACCAAGGCTCAAAGACAGCGGGCGGTCGCTCTTTGCCCAATGCGAACGCACCGTTTCGCCATCGGCATCAATCAACGAAAATCCGATGCGGTTGTACGGAATGATATCTTTAAAATGCTCATATACCATTTCCAGAATATCTTCCAGCAACAGCCCGGCATTTATGTTTGTGGTAATTTCGCTGAGCCGGTGGCGCTCCAATTCTCGAGTGTGGAGCGTTTGGGCAAGATTCTGGACGGCAGCATGCAGCGCCGCATACGTGGGGTCGGTGGGGGCAGGTATTGTGATGGGGTAGCGTTGTGCCTGTAAATCTTCAATTGCATTCAGCAACTCGATTGCATATCCGTCGCTGTGTACCGGCGGCTGATGCGCCATACATCCTCCATATTGCACAACTATGTCTGCATCCTTGAGGGTTGTCAACGAAAAACGCTTTTTCTATTATAATACAAAATGGGCCTGATAAAAAATTGTTTATCCGAAAGCGTCTTGATAGTGCGATTGCCACCAACTCTGCAAAGCGAACCACGCCGCCGCAGGCTGGTTGCTCGGCGGTTGATTGCCCCGTGCACGCCCGACATTCCACGTGACGACCAACTCTTGCCGGGCGCGGGTTATGCCGACATACAACAGCCGCAGCCGCTCTTTGACCAACTCCAGCCGCGCATCGTGAGTGGCGTCGCCTTCAAAATACTCGTCACCCGTTTCCAGCGCGTTCAGTTGTGCCAGCACTTCCGCTTCCAGGTTCAGGTTATCGCGGATGAACCATTTTTCGGAAAAATAATCATCCTGCGGCTGTCCCGATGGAAAATTGTAATTGTTCACCCCCATCAGATAGACTCTATCCCATTCCAGCCCTTTGGCGCGATGCATGGTCGCCACGGTCACCTTTCCGGGTGGCGGCTCGAAACCGGTATCTTCGTCATCGAAACCGAGAAACCGCCGCCGGTTTTTGGCGATTTCCGCCAGTTCATCCACAAATTGCGGCAGCCGCCAATCGGGATTTTCGCGCGCCAGTTGGCGAAGCGCGACCGCGAATTTGTGGGTCAGCGCCAAATCGGCGGGCTGGTCGAACACATCTTGCCCCAGCCGGATGAGCAGTTGGTCGATGGGCAAAATGGCGGCGGCGTGCCACACCCGCACCATCGCCCGAAACTCGGTGAGCAAGGCGTGTGCGGAAACATCCGCCAGCATGGCTTCGTTATCATCCAGCCAATCTTCGCCGGGGCGCGGGTTGAGCAGATTTTCGGTGGCGGGCAAGCCGCGCAGCGCCTTTTCCACCCGCTCGAACAGCGGCTGCAATTCCTCCACATCCCATTCGTTCCGTTTCCAAACGTGGAACACAGTTGCCAGCCGTTTCGGGTCGGTGGGCACTGCCAAATGCTGCAGAATATTCGCCAGCACACCCGCCGTGCTGCGAGTGGCGGCGGTGCTGTTCAGCAACTCCACAAACGGCACATCGGCGCGCCGCAGCGCATTTGCCACATCTATCCCCTTTTTGTTGCGCGGCACTAAAATTGCCACGGTGCGGTCGGGGTAATTTTGCAGCCACTGTTGCACCGAGCGCACCACTGCCGCCAACTCTTGCCCGGCGGTAAATTTATTT
>JANTHQ010000402.1 GCA_024762375.1 Anaerolineaceae bacterium | reverse complement strand
ACTCCAGCGGATGGCCCAGCACGTCGCCTCGGAATTTCAGCGCGATTTCCGCACCATACTGGCTGTCCAATCCCAACGAGGCGTTCGGGCCGCTCACAACCAGCGCGCTCGCCAGTACAATCGGGTCATCTTTGGCTACTTCCACACACCCCAATGGGTCGTCGCAGGTGTAACCTTCTACCTTTGCAGGTTCTGCCGGGGCCTTTGTCGGCTCGGCTGCCATAGCTTTCGTCGGTTCGGCTTGTGCCGGGGCTTTTGTCGGCTCGGCCGGGGCTTCGGTCGCTGCCGGTTGGCTGCCGCCGCACGCCGCCAGCGCCATCGCCAATATGAGCATGATGCTCGCTAGTACTAATACTCGCTTTTGCATTTCTCCTCCATACTTTTACTGTGGTTGTTTTCTACAACTGACTTTCAGAATATCCATCGCATACGTTAAGTCTTGTTGCATCACCCCCTTTCAAAAATAAGTTGGTGCATCATCCAAAGCTCACGATGCTGGTCTAAAAATATCTTGTTTCAGTGGATAAAAATCCCAATATACTTTAGGAATGCTGGAGTATAGCATGAAAAACGGCAAATTGTCAATTTGGTTGAAATTTGGTTTACGGTGGTTGCGGCGTTAATTTTGATGTGATTCAAGGACGATGCTCACGAAAATCGTCGCGCTATCAGTTGAGCCGGAGCAATTTTGCCCGCAAGCTTTCCAGATGATTGTTGAGCCAATCGGCATCTGAGGCATTGGGATTTTGCAATAAATATTGTTGAATATCGAAAACTGCATCTTGCAAACGGTCGAGCCGATAGGCAATCAACCCTCGGTCGCGAAGCTGGTTGAGTTCGCCGGGGCGCAACGAAACGAGCAAATCCGTCACCCGATGTGCCCGGTCCCATTCCTGATGGGTAACATACACGTGTTTTAAGTTGAGCAGCATCCGATACAGAATCGCTTTTTTCGTCATCGGTTTCAAATAATCACGCTGAAACGGTATGCGGTCATCTTCGGGAACCTGCGCGATGTCCATGCAATCATCTTCCGTTAAAAACTGTCCGTCATTGAATGGGTCGACATAAATGGTTTCATCCGGCGAGAAATACGCCACCACAAAATGTCCCGGCAAGCCGATGCCCGCCACCGGCAATTCCAGCCGCCAGCCGATTTCCAGATAAATGACGCTGAGCGTGATGGGCAGGCCAATTTTGGTGAGCAACACATAATCGAGGAATGAATTTTGGGGGTTGTAATAGTCGGCGCGATTGCCGGAAAACGATTCCTGCTCGAAGAAATATTCGTTCAGCGCGTCGAACCGTTCGTCCGGCGAACCGCTATCGCCCGCCGAATCGCGCACGGTTTGCGCCATCGCATCCAGTTTCGCCAGCGTGGCCGCCACTTTTACGCGCGGATTTATCGCTTTGGCGATGAGCAGTGCGCCCCGCGCCAATCCGATGTCCGGTTCCGGCTGATTGATTTCAATTTCAAATTCTCGCACTATTTTTGCCATAAAAAACGTCTCTCCCGAAATACCTTCGGCAGAGACGTTTTACGCGGATATGCTCATTCCGTCAAATTGTGGCGGTTATACTTCTTTCGGCGCAATCATTTTTTCGGGGCGGACATATTCATCAAATTGTTCGGCGGTCAAAATACCGAGTTCCACCGCCGCCTCTTTCAGTGTTTTGCCTTCGGCGTGCGCTTTTTTAGCGATTTTCGCCGCGTTGTCATAACCCACATACGGGTTCAGTGCGGTTACCAGCATCAGCGAATTTTCCAGATAGTATTTGATTTTTTCGGGATTGGCTTTGGTGCCTTCCACCATATTTTTGCGGAAGGAATCGCACGCATCGCCCAGCAAGCGAATGGATTGCAGCAAATTGTAAATCATCACCGGTTTATACACGTTCAGCTCGAAGTTACCGCTGGCGCCGGCCATGTTGATGGTGACATCGTTGCCCATCACCTGCGTGCAGACCATCGTCATCGCTTCGGCTTGGGTGGGGTTCACTTTGCCCGGCATAATGGAACTGCCCGGTTCGTTGGCGGGCAGAATCAACTCGCCGAAACCGCAGCGCGGGCCGGAGCCCATCCAGCGAATATCGTTGGCGATTTTGAAGAGCGATGCCGCCAACGTTTTCAGCGCACCGCTCATTTCCACGATGGCATCGTGTGCCGCCAGCGCTTCGAATTTGTTTTCGGCGGTGCGGAAGGGCAAGCCGGTCAATTCGGCAATTTTCGCCGCCGATTTTACCGCAAATTGAGGATGGGTGTTCAACCCGGTACCAACCGCCGTGCCGCCGAGCGCCAATTCATACAGCGAATCGAGCGCATTGTTGATGCGTTTCAGCCCGTGGTCCAGTTGTGCCACATAGCCCGAAAATTCCTGCCCCAGCGTCAGCGGGGTGGCATCCATCAAATGGGTGCGCCCGGTTTTGATGATATCTTTAAATTCTTCCGATTTTGCTGCCAGCGCATCGCGCAGTGCGGTCACATTCGGAATCAAATGGTGAACCACCTGCTCTGCCGCGGCGATGTGCATCGCGGTGGGGAAGGTGTCGTTGCTGGATTGGGCTTTATTCACGTCATCGTTGGGGTGGACGGGTTTTTTGCTGCCCATCACGCCACCGGCCAATTCGATGGCGCGGTTGGAGATGACTTCGTTGGTGTTCATATTGGTTTGCGTGCCACTGCCCGTCTGCCACACCACCAGCGGGAAGTGCTCATCCAACTTGCCTTCGATGACTTCATCGGCGGCTTGCACGATGAGTTTCGCCTTTTCAGGTGGCAGCCAGCCAACTTCTTCATTGACCAGCGCCGCGGCTTTTTTGAGGATACCCAGCGCCCGAATCAATTCACGCGGAAAACGTTCGCCGCCGATTTTAAAGTTCATCAGCGACCGTGCCGTCTGTGCCCCATAGTATTTATCATTGGGGACTTCCACTTCACCCATTGAGTCAGTTTCAATTCTGTATTC
>JANTHQ010000401.1 GCA_024762375.1 Anaerolineaceae bacterium | reverse complement strand
ACTGGGCGGGCGAGTGGTGGTAAAAAGCCAGGTGCTGGTTGGAGGACGTGGTAAAGCCGGTGGCGTGAAATTGGCTGGTGACCCTGCCGAAGCAGAAGCCGTCGCCCAGAAAATTCTGGGGATGGACATTAAAGGCTTAACGGTAGAAAAAGTGCTGGTAGACGAAGCCGCCGACATTAAACAAGAAATCTATCTCGGTATCGTCATCGACCGCGCCATCCACAAACCGGTTTTCATCGCTTCATCCGAAGGCGGCGTGGAAATCGAAATCGTCGCCAAAGAAAACCCCGACGCCATCATCCATCTGCCGGTTGACCCATTGCTGGGTATGCAGGACTTTCAGGCCCGCAATTTGGCCTTCGATTTGGGCTTGCGCGGCAAACTCATCAATCAATTTGTGAAAATCGCCAAAGGATTGTATCAGGCTTTTGTTGATTCAGATGCAAGTTTGGCAGAAATCAACCCGCTGGTTGTCACCGGCGAAGGCAAATTGCTGGCGGTTGACGGCAAAATGTTGCTGGATGACAATGCGCTTTACCGCCACCCCGATTTGGAAGCGATGCGCGACCGTCAAGAAGAAGATGAGTCAGAACGCGCCGCCCGCGAAGCCGGTTTGAGTTTTGTGAAACTCGACGGCGAAATTGGTTGTATGGTTAACGGCGCCGGGCTGGCAATGGCAACGATGGACATCGTAAAACATTATGGCGCAGAACCCGCCAACTTCCTCGACATCGGTGGCGGCGCAAAAGCCGAAAAAGTGGCAACTGCCCTGCGCATCATTCTGGCTGACCCCAAAGTGAAAGCCGTGCTCTTCAACATTTTCGGTGGCATCACTCGCTGCGATGAAGTTGCCAACGGTATTTTGGAAGCATTGCAGGAAGTTAAAACCGACATCCCGATGGTTGCTCGGTTGGTTGGCACCAACGAAGAAGAAGGACGCGCAATTTTGCAGGCGGCAAACTTCCCCAGCGCCACCTCGCTGGGCGAAGCGGCACAAAAAGCGGTCGCCATGGCTAAAGGAGGTCAAGCATGAGCATTTTAGTTGGCAAAGATACCCGGCTGGTGGTGCAGGGCATTACCGGGCGCGAAGGGAATTTCCATACCCAGCAGATGATTGAATACGGCACCAACGTCGTCGCCGGTGTGACCCCCGGCAAAGGCGGCGAGTGGACACTCGGCGTGCCGGTCTTCGACACGGTAAAAGAGGCCGTCGAAACGCAGGGCGCAAACACATCCATCATTTACGTGCCGGCGCGCTTTGCCGCCGACGCCATCATGGAAGCTGCCGACGCAGGTATCGAACTGATTGTCTGTATCACCGAAGGCATCCCCGTGCTCGATATGGCGAAAGTCCGCACCTTCCTCGACCAGAAAGACTCGCGGCTGATTGGCCCGAACTGCCCCGGACTCATCACCCCCGGCGAAGCGAAAGTCGGCATTATGCCCGCGCAAATTCACAAACCGGGTAACGTTGGGCTGGTGAGCCGCAGCGGAACGCTCACATACGAAGTAGTGCAGGCACTCACCGACCTTGATTTGGGGCAAAGCACCGCTATCGGTATCGGCGGCGACCCCATCATCGGCACCAATTTTATCGATGTGCTGAAATTATTTGAAGCCGACCCCGACACCGAGCACGTGGTGCTCATCGGCGAAATTGGCGGTACCGACGAGCAAAAAGCCGCCGAATATATCGCCAAACACATGAGTAAACCGGTTACATCTTTCATCGCTGGGCGAACCGCACCACCCGGAAAACGGATGGGGCATGCCGGCGCTATCATTCAGGGCGGCGAAGGCACTGCCGCCGAGAAAATCGCGGCATTGGAAGCCGTGGGCGTCAAAGTGGCAACCCTCCCCACCGAAGTGGCGGAACTGGTCAAAGCCAGCATGGGATAATCCCGATAGCAAAAATCAACGGGGAACAGACAATTCTGTTCCCCGTTTTTTATACGTGTTTTTTGGTTATTTTTGCCGAACCCGCATTCAGTGCGCGCGCAGCACATCCCCCGCGAGAACTTCCTCTAGCCGGCCATCATCCAACCGCAGCAATAGCGCCCCGCTGTCCGAAACATCCTCCGCAATGCCAGACAGCACCCCGTGCGGCGTGTTCACCTGCACAGGTTGCCCCAGCGTTTCCAGCCGCGATTTCCATTCCGTGAACGGGCTTTCGCCCCTTTTTAGCGCGAAATACCGTTTTTCAACCGCGAGCAGATATGCGGGCAACAGCCCCCCTCGCGGAACGGCACGCCCGGCAATCGTTTTCAGGCTGGTGGCGGTTTCTACCAGCGACGGGTCAATCGCGGCAAAATCGATATTCACATTGAGCCCCATGCCCACAATCACCCAATCGAGCCGTTCGCCGGTGATACCCAATTCTGTTAAAATTCCCGCCAGTTTTTTCCCTCCGAAAACCACATCGTTGGGCCATTTCAGGCCGACGGTGATGCCGGTCTGCTCGGCAACCGCATCAGCCACGGCAAGCGCACAGACCATCGTCAGCAATTGTGCCTGTGTGGGCGACAGAAAATCGGGGCGAAACAGGATCGACGTGAGCAAGCTGCTGCGCGGCGGCGCCACCCATGTTCGGTCGAAACGCCCGCGCCCGGCGGTTTGTTCCTCCGTGAGGATTAGCGTTCCCTCCGGTGTGCTATCGGTCAGAATTTTTTTCAGATAATCATTGGTTGAAGTGATTTGTTTGAAATAAACGGTATTTTTCCCGAAAATCTCGGTGGGTAATTGTGCAGCGATTTTTTCGCCGCCGTGGGTGCTGGGGAGCATTTATGTTGTTTCCTCTAACGCTTTTTTTAGTATTTTGGTGAACCATTCGTATGTAAATGTCTCTTTTTGCATCGTGGCCACATTGGTGATGTTATTTTTTTGGAGCACATATCGGGTGGCGATGGTTACCGGGCGTGATTCGCGGCTGGTGAGCAGAATCGTGGGGATAACCTGCGTTACGGTGACAATGGCGTGTG
>JANTHQ010000400.1 GCA_024762375.1 Anaerolineaceae bacterium | reverse complement strand
ATGCGTGTGCTGCCCGCCGATGGCGCGGCACACAAAACGCTCGTCGTTCCGGCGGATACATCGCTGCAAGCGGTGTATGAATCGCCGTTGACACCCAAACTGCTGCGCGAATCGCTCGGCAGCCCGACCACATGGCAGTTGCGCAACGAAACCAGCGTGCGCAAAGCCATCCTTTCGCCGCAATTGGCGCCGCGATTCATCGCCGCGCTGCTGGCACTGTGCACCACCGCTGAATTCGGTGATACAGAACTGCCACTGGAAAAATATCTGCGCCGTGCGGAAAAACGCCCCGAAATGCTGGTGGCGCTGCACATCCCCACCGCTGTGCCGGGACGGGTTTGGGCAGAAAAACACGTGTCGCGCACACCCGCCGATGAGCCGATTGTGTCGGTGCGGGCCGTGGTGGATATTGCCGACGGGACGGTGGCGAGCGCCCGACTGGCATTTACCGGCGCATTCCGCGAACATGCTCGCGTTGCCGAAAAAGCCGCCGAATTGCTGCGCGGAAAATCGTTGACCGATGACACCATCGCGGCGGCGGCACAGGCGGCAAGCGAAGAAGTTTCTCCCCCCGATAATTTCATCGGCAGTGCGGAATATCGCCGCGAACTGGTGAAAATTCTCACCCGCCGCGCGCTGGAATCCTGCCGAAGTGAGGTAAAATAATCATGCAGAACCAAATGAATGTAACCCTGACCATCAATAATGAAGAAAAAACACTTTCTGTCGGCGTGAAAGAAAGCTTGATGGACGTTTTGCGCGCCAACGGGTATGTCAGCGTGAAACACGGCTGCGATACCGGCGACTGCGGCGTGTGCACCGTGCTGCTCGATGGCGACCCGGTGCGCAGTTGCATGGTGATGGCGGCAGATGTCGCCGGGCAGAGTATCACCACCATCGAGGGGTTGAGCACCCGCGGTGAACCGCTGCACCCCGTGCAGCAGGCATTTAAAGACAGCGGCGCGGTGCAGTGCGGCTTTTGCACCCCCGCGCAGATGCTCACCGCCAAAGCCCTGCTCGATAAAAATCCGAATCCCACCGAAGATGAAATTCGCGAATCGCTGGACGGCGTGTACTGTCGCTGCACCGGGTATGTAAAAACAGTCGATGCGGTGCAGCACGCGGCGGCACTGTTGCGCGGCGAAGAATCGACCACCGGCGGGTATATCGAAAAAGTTGTGCCCGCCGATGCGGAAACCATCGGTGTGCCGGAGGCGTATCGCCGCAGTGATGGCGGACGCGCCCCATTGCCGCCGCTGGTCATCACCCCGCCCGATATGCCCCCCACCGAGATTGTCGGCAAAGGGGAAAAAAAGGTGGATGCCGAAAAACTGGTGCGCGGTTATCCCGTTTTCACCGATGATGTTCAACCGGAAGGGATGCTGTATGGCGCGCTGCTGACCAGCCCGCACGCCCACGCCATCATCAAAAATATCGACACCGAAAAAGCGAAAGCCATACCCGGTGTGCACGCCGTGCTGACCTATAAAGATATTCCGCGCGTGCCGTATGCCTCCGGCGGGCAGAGTTACCCCAATCCGCACCCGTATGACCAGTTCAGTTTGGACAATAAAGTGCGGCACGAAGGCGACCGGGTGGCAATCGTTGCCGCCGAAACGCCCGAATTGGCACAGAAAGCCCTGCGAGCCATCGAAGTGGAATATGAGGTGCTGCCGCCGGTGCTGGACGCGGAAGAAGCGATGAAACCCGGTGCGCCCGTCATCCACGATGAACCGGACGCGGTGGGCATTTTCGATGCCGAGCGCAATCTCGTTCACCATATCGAAGCGGAAGTGGGCGATGTTGACGCGGCGATGGCTGCCGCCGAGCACGTTTTCGAGGGCGAATATCGCACCTCCAAACAGCAGCACACCCATTTGGAACCGCATGTCTGCATCAGTTATTGGGATGAAGATGACCGGCTGGTGTTGCGCAGCAGCACGCAGGTCCCATTCCATGTGCGGCGAATGGTCGCCCCGCTGATTGGCTTGCCCGTGAAACAGATTCGGGTGGTCAAACCACGGCTCGGTGGCGGGTTCGGCAACAAGCAGGAAATGCTGCTGGAAGACCTGTGTGCCCATCTGACCATCGCCACCGGACGACCCGTGCGGATGGAATATACCCGCAAGCAGGAATTTACCAGTTCCCGCAGCCGCCATCCGAACATCATCCGCTATAAAATCGGCGTGACCGACGGCAAAGTCGTCGCCGCCGACCTGTATCTCATCGGCGATACCGGCGCGTATGGCACGCACGGGCTGACGGTGCAGATGGTGGGCGGTTTTAAAGGATTAACACTGTACAATGCCCCCAACTCTCGGTTTGTGTCTGATGTGGTGTACACCAACACCCCGCCGACCGGCGCGTTTCGGGGGTACGGCGCGACCCAATGCCAGTTTGGTATAGAAGTGCTGATGGAAGAAATCGCGGAAAAATTGGGGCTCGACCCGATTGAATTCAAACGAAACAACTGGCTCAAAGTGGGCGAACCGATGTATCTTGCGCGAGAGTTGGGCGAAGGGCGCGAAGGGTTCGACCAAGTGATGGAAACCAACGGGCTGGCGCAGTGTGTGCAAGCCGCCATCGAAGCCACCGATTACTACCGCAAACGCGAAATGTATCGCCAACAGACCGGCACCATCCGCAAAGGTATCGGGCTGACGGTGCAAATGCACGGCAGCGGCATCGCCGGGCTGGATATGGCTGCCGCCACACTGAAAATGAACGATGACGGCTCATTCAACCTGACGATGGGCGCTACCGACCTCGGTACGGGGTCTGATACCATTTTGGCGCAAATTGCCGCAGAGGTGCTCGGTATTCCGGTGGATGACCTGATTGTCTATTCCAGCGATACCGATTTCACCCCGTTCGATACCGGTGCGTATGCCAGCAGTACCACTTACATCAGCGGCGGCGCGGTGCGGAATGTGGCGCAGAAAATCAAAAAACAAATTCAGGAACATGCCGCGCTGATGC
>JANTHQ010000399.1 GCA_024762375.1 Anaerolineaceae bacterium | reverse complement strand
GTCGGACTGTTTGTGACAGTCGAAGCCATTGTAAATGTCGGCATCATCGAAAGTTTGGCAAACGAAGCGCTGAAACTCACCGGTGGGAATCTCGGATTGACCACCATGTTTGTACTGTGGTTGTCTGCCATTGCATCGGGTATCGTCGATAATATCCCGTATGCCGCCACGATGATTCCACTCATTCAATCGCTGGGGCACAGTGGCATGAACACCGAACCGCTGTGGTGGGCGCTGGCGCTCGGCGCGGATTTGGGCGGAAACTTCACGCTGGTGGGCGCTTCGGCGAACGTGGTGGTTGCCAGTTTGGCAGAACGAAACGGGCACAAAATTTCGTTCATTCAGTTCAGCAAATATAGTTTTCTGTTCGCAATGGGAACAATGATCAGCAGCACGATTTTCGTGTGGTTCTTCCATGTTGTGCCGCATATGCAATAGACATCGAGTGGGGCCAAATCGGTGCTCCGCCTGCTGAAATCCACTGAAACAAAAAACGGGGGACGATGGCAATCATCGTCCCCCGTTGCTATTTCTCCGATTCAATCGTTCAGCAATCCCACCACCGAGTTATCGCCCAGTGTGAATTTGTGCGATTGTGGGCGAATCGGCGAGCGGTGGATGACCACGTTTCGCCCGATGAGACTGTCTTCGATGCGGCGCGCCACATTGCGGATTTGGCTGTTTTCCAGCACGATGGAACGCGAAATTTCCGCATTCTCAATCAGACAATCGTGATGAATGCTGGTAAATGGCCCGATGTATGCGTTCACAATGCGGGTATCTTTGCCGATGATTGCCGGCCCGCGAATGACACTGTTGATAATTTCCGCGCCCGCCTCGATGGTCACGCGCGCGTCCACGTCGCTGGAGCGGTCAACATAGCCTTCGTTTTTGGGAGTCAGTTCTTCCAACACATAACTGTTGGCATCGAGCATATCGTTCGGTTTGCCGGTATCAATCCACCAGCCGCGATGAATGTACGGGTGAACATTGTATCCGTTTTCCACCAGCCATTGGATGGCATCGGTAATTTCCAATTCGCCGCGCCAACTCGGTTTGATAGCATCCACCGCCTTGAAGATATTATTATCGAACATGTAAATGCCAACCAGTGCCAGATTGCTGGGCGGGTCTTTTGGTTTTTCGACCAGCCGCACAATTTGCCCGTCCGCGCCGAGTTCTGCCACGCCGTAATGTTGCGGCTCGCTGACGGCGGTGAGCACAATCTGGCTGTTGTAATCGCTGTTGGCAAACTCGGCAATCAACGGGCTGATGCCGCCCTGAATCACATTGTCGCCCAAAAACATCACAAAACGGTCATCACCCAAAAAATCGTGCGAGATTTTGACAGCGTGCGCCAAACCCAGCGGCGCATCTTGCGGGATGTAGGTGATGTTCACGCCCCAGCGGTCGCCGTTTCCCACCGCTGTGCGGATTTCGTCGCCGGTATCGCCGATAACGATGCCAATGTCATCCACACCCGCATCGCGAATGGCTTCGATGACACGAAAGAGCACGGGTTTATTGCTGAGCGGAATGAGTTGTTTCGCGCTGGTGAATGTCAGCGGGTACAGGCGGGTTCCTTTTCCACCGGAGAGAATCAGTCCTTTCACGGTTTTTCCTTTCTTACATGGCTTGATAATATTGTTTGAGGCTGGCATCCACAGCGGCGTTCGACAACACCGCGCCGATGAGGTTGGCGTTCACCTTCGCCAGCCGATTTTTGGCTTCCAGCACGTGTTCTCGTTTGGAAACGTTCGCTTTTACCACCAGCAGCGTGCCATCAACTTTCGATGCCAGCAGCACGGCATCTGTAACCGTGCTGACCGGCGGCGCGCTGAACAAGACGATATCTGCCCCGTCTGCCAATTTTTGCAATACCTGCACCAGTTTTTTTGAATTGAGAATTTGGCTGGGGATGGCAGGCAATTGTCCGCTGGGCAATACTTTCAATGTTGTGTCGGGAACGGTTTGCCATGGTGGCGAGTTAAATGCCGCCTCATCACGAAACATATCGGTAAAACCGCGATTGTTGCTGATGCCGAACAGTGTGTGCAATTGCGGTTGACGCAAATCGCTGTCAACCAGAATGACATTCTGCCCGCCATCGGCCATGGTGATAGCCAAATTTGCCAGCGTCACATCTTTGTCATCGTCGGGACCGGCCGATGTCACCAGCAATGTTTTGGTGGGCGTGTCGACATTGGCAAATTCGATGCCGGTACGCAGTGTGCGGTATGCTTCTGCCGCCACCGAAGTGGGGTCTGTTAAAGTTACAAGTGCATTTGTGGTCATAATTTCTCTCAAATATGCGTAAGGGTTAAACTTTTCGGGTGTGCGGGACCAGTTTGGGCGATTTGCGGGCTTTCGCATCTGCCTGTGATGTGCCGGGATGTGCCGGAATTTGCCCCAGCACTGTCACACCCAGCAGGCGTTCGACATCATCGTTGGTGCGAATATTTCCCTTTTCCAGCCATTCCAAAAAGAAAATCACCAAAAAACCGACCATCAGCCCGAACAGGCCGCCGGCCAATGTATTGATTTTCGTTTTGGGTTTGTACTGCTGATACCCCAAATTGTACACGCTGTCGAGCATCACCACATCGATGCGGTCGCGTTTGTCTTGTTTGGCATTCCACGCATTTCGCTGGTCGATAAACACTTTTGCCACCGTATCAACAATGGCGTATGCCACTTCGGGGTCGGTATCGCGGGCTTCAATTTTGATGGTAAACGTGGACGCATCCGGGCTGAGGAACAATTTACTCAACAGGTCAGAGGTACTCATATCCAATTGCGCCCGGTCAATGACTTCTTGGGCGGTGGTGTGGGTTTGGATGTTCGCCACATAATTGCGGAGCAAGTCTTTCAGCGTATTGCTCAATCCCCAATCTGCCCGAGCGGGCTGCACGCTCAATTGGGTAAATGCGCTGTAAACCGGCGTTTGCATTTTGCTCACGCCAAAAGCCACGCCGGCAGAAATCACTGCCACC
>JANTHQ010000398.1 GCA_024762375.1 Anaerolineaceae bacterium | reverse complement strand
GCTCGCGCCAGAGACATCGTCGCCCGTTACCACCGCCAACTGCGCGCCGAATGGGCATCTTTAATTGCCAGCAGTGAACCGCTGGGGCTGAACATCACTTTGCCCCGTGGCACATTTCGGTGCGAAACGGTAATCCACCGGCTGGACAAAACCGAAGATGGCGGCATCACAGCGATTGTGCTCATCCCCACTGCCCGTCCCGTCGCACCCGTCGAAACTGACAGCATCGCGGCCACCGCACTGCACGCGCTGACCGCTGCTGCATACCCGCATCGCCGCCCGGTCCGCGTGGCCTTTCGGTGGCTGGCCGACGGTCAAACCGATATACTGGAACTGACCGAGACAGAATATCGGCAAAACCTGCGGCGGCTCAAAACACGCATGCAAGCCTGGCTCGATGGCGAAATTTTGGCGCGCCCCGGGCTGCATTGCGGTAATTGCCCGTTCAAAGGCGCAGGTTGCCCGCTTTATCCGGTTGAAACCGGAGAGCAAACTGAAATAGCCGATTTGGATACTGATGTTCCCCCTGCTATCCTTTCTACCCGAAACCTGAAAGGTGCGGAGGGATTGCAGGATGACGAAACATTACCTGAGCCGTAGAAGATTTTTACAATTGACCGGCATTTTGGGGTCTGCAGTATTTTTGCAGGCCTGCCAAAACGCCGTCACCCCATCAGCCACGCTCACATCGCTACTGCCAACACCGACCGGCACCCGCCGGCCGACCGGCACACCACGCGCTACCGCCACCACAGTCCCCACCACCACCGATACCCCGGCCGCCATTGATGCCGTGAGCCCGGTCAGCCCGGTGGTCGAACCGACACCCGTACCGCTGGAGCCATCGCCCACGCCGGTGCCCACCCCATACCCGCCCGGCGACCCCAGCAAACTAGGCGTGTTCCTCACCCGATTTGATTCGCAGGCACTCAATCTCATCGAACAGGGCAAACCGCCATTGATAAAAACACTGGAACTGGACGCGAATTTTGCCAAAGGCATCAAAGAATTGTCGCCCGACACCATTCTCATCGGGCGGATGCGGCTGGGACAGATGAATTTGGATGCCGAGCCGCTGGCTCTGGCACGGCAATTTGTGGATGAATTGCTCCCGCTGGCCGCCGACCCCGTGCGACTAGCTGCCTTTGATGCGTGGGAGGCATACAACGAGCCGGTGGCCGATACACCGGACAAAATGAAACGGCTGGCGGACTTTGAAGCCGAACGCACGCGGCTTCTCGCTGCTGAAGGCATTCGCTCGGTGGTGGGCAATTTCGCCACGGGACACCCCCCGCTGGAACTGTGGTCCGATTTTGCCCCGGCGCTGGATGCCATCCGGCAACATAACGGTTTTCTCGGCTTGCACGAATATTCCGCGCCGATTATGCAATTTGGCTTCGGTGCGTTACAGGCGGATAATGGTGCCGATCAGGGTGACGAAGGCTGGCTCACCGGGCGATACCGTAAAGCCTATCGCCAGTATCTGCAACCGATGGGATATGGCGACACACCGCTGCTCATCACCGAATGCGGTGTGGATGGGCTGGTGGGCAATCGCCCCGGCCCCGCGGATGCGCTCGGCTGGCACGATTTCGTTTCCACATGGCTCGACAACGGCTTGCGCAACGACCCGCCGGGCGTTTATATGGATCAGCTCATTTGGTATGACGGGCTGCTGCAACAGGATGATTTCGTCAAAGGCGCGGCAATTTTTGTGCTGGGCGCATCGCCGGGGTGGGAAAGTTATGACATTTCCGGACGCACTGCCGATTTACTGCTGGAATATCTGATGGTACACCCACCGCGCGGGTAGAAATCCAACTTACTTGCGGAACATTCAAAATAGCAGAAACCCCAGCTTAAAACCGCAAAAATTTCCCAAAAAATCTTCCAAAAAACTATTGACAACCGCCATACTTTGGCTTATACTGTAAGAGGTTGGACATCCTACCTCTTCCACAAACAAGTATCGAGGGCGCGCATTATGGCGACGAATTCTCGGATAACGCAGGTAAAAGCGGCATTGCGCAACCATGTGTTGCATCATCACCTTGAAACCGGCGACCGGCTGCCATCCGAAGGCGAAATGGCAAAAATGCTCGGTGTTAGCCGCAACACGCTTCGCGAGGCGTATGTGGCGCTGGAAAATGAAGGTTTTATCATCCGGCGACACGGCATCGGTACCTTTGTTGCCCGACCGCCGCGCATCAAAGATTCGCTAAACGCTTTCGCCTCATTCGCAGAAATTATCCGCACCGCCGGATACACCCCCCATTTTGAAACGCTATTGATAAAAACGATGCTTGCACCGCAAGAAATTTGCGACCAAATGCAGGTGCAACTCACCGACACACTGGTGTTCATTAAAAGGCTTGTATTCGCCGACGAGCATCCTGCCATTTATATCAACGATTATTTCTCGCCGGAAGTGCAAGCATACCACCCGGATTGGGATGCCTTTGATGGCAATGTGGTTCAATTTCTATCCAACACACTAGAAACCCCGCTGTACCAGTTGCATTCGCGCATTAGAGCGGTTTCACTGTCTGGAGAAGCAACTGCCATGCTGCGCCAGCCACCGGGTACGGCCGCCATCAGCGTGCAATCCACCATTTATACCATCAAACATTCACCGGTTACCTACAGCAAACTGTGGTTCAACTCAAACATCATCGAATTGGAAACTGTTCGCGTATTGCATAACGCACAATAACTCAACAAAACTGGAGGTGGTGTCAAGAAAATTTAACATTGGCTTAACCAAATTTAACACCGCGTTAACAATCATTTAACATGGCACGCTAGAATTAAATTCTACTACATTCATCTCTCACAAAAAGGAGAAGACGTATGAAAACGAAGAAACGAATTGTCCCTCTGGTATTGAGTTTGATACTGTTGCTGGCGCTGGCAGCCTGCGGGCAGAAAACCACCCCCGCCACCGAAGCCCCCGCCGCACAACCGACCAAAGCCGAAGCCGCAGCACCGACTCA
>JANTHQ010000397.1 GCA_024762375.1 Anaerolineaceae bacterium | reverse complement strand
CATTCAAAATAATTTGGCGGCGGCGCTGGGCATAACCATGCGTCCGTGGCAAGAAGCACTGGCAGATTATTTTTCAGATTGATTTGAATAGGGGATGGTTAACGGGCTGTTTCCCATTCGATGAGTGCCAGCGCGATATAGCCGCGCAGGGCCGTGAGCATATCGGCGACCATGATGTGTTCGCGGTTGGTGTGCGCCAGTGTTTCGTCGCCGGGCCCAAAACCGAGTGTCGGGATACCGGCGGCCATTAAATGCCCGCCATCGGTGGCAAATTGCCACACATCCACCGGCATTTCAAAACCGAGTGCGCCGGTCAGTGTTTGTTGCGCTTGCCGGACCAGCGGATTGTCGCCGGGGAGTTCGAATGACGGGAATACTGCCGATTGTTCGACTGTTTGGCCGGTGTAGGTGGTAAACGGGCGGGTCGCCAGTTCCACAGAACCGGTTGCGCCGTCGAGCAGGCTTTTCTGCAAGATTGCCTGCACTTTTGCCAAAATGTCGGTTGGACTTTCGGAGGGGGCGTTTCGCCAGTCGAGCGTCAATCGAATTTCGCCGGGCGTGACGTTGGGGCTGGTTTGGTCGGTTTGTATCAACGTGGGGGTGACATTCGAGCCGCCAAATGTCGCATCACGCACCATGGGCAACGAGCGCAGGTTGCGCAAAAATTCTGCCAAACTGAAATGCGGGTTGATGCCCAGATGGGGCACGCTGGCATGGATGGATTTTCCCCGAAATGTAATCCACAATTCTACCCGCCCGCGATGCCCGCGCCGAAGTGTGTTGTGGCTCGGTTCGCCCACGATGGCCACATCGGTGCGAAAATGGGTTGCCAGATGGGTTGTGCCGACGCCGCCGACTTCTTCCATAACCGGCGCGGCGAGAAAAATGTCGCCCGGTGGAGCAATGCCCATTTTTTTGATGATGGCGGGGGCGTACAGCATGCAAGCCAGCGGGCCTTTCATGTCCACGGCGCCGCGTCCCCAAATTGCGCCATCCACCAGCGCACCACTGTGCGGTGGATATTGCCACCCGGTGGGGTCGCCGGTGGCGACATGATCCAAATGGCCATTGAACATCAAACTGGGGGCACTGCCGCCTTTAATGTGACCGATGACGTTGCCAAACGAATCGGTGGTCACGTCATCATATCCCAGCCGCTGCAGTTCGGTTTGCACCAGTGCGGCTATCTCGGTTTCGTTTCCGGGTAAACTGGGGGTTTGAATGAGTTTTTGGGTGAAGGCGACCAGCTCGTGCTGGTGCTGGTGTGCGGCGCGTGAGATTTGTTCGGGAGACAGGGGAAGAGTCATCGTTTTACAGCGACAGATTCAAGGCGTGGGTCAGGTCTTCGAGGCGGGTAAAACCGGATGCTTTTTGCGAAACAACTTGGGTATCGACCTGTAAAAACGGGATGGCGATTTTCCCATCCGGAGCGCTACTGTGAACGACATAACCGGCTTCCCGGTCGTGGATGGGGTAGAAGTAGAGCATGGCTTGGTCTAACCGGTTTTGAATGCGCGAAGCCAGCGGGTTCACTTTTGTTTCGATGGTGGTGATGACAAATTGAGATTCGGTGGGATGCCCAACAAAATCATCCACCGTTCCCATTTCATCGACCACGCTGGTCAATATCAGTGCCATGGCGCGCAAAACATCATCTCGCGCGACAAAGCCATAAATTTCGTTGAAGGTGTCCAGCCCGCTGATGGATACGCCGATGACTGCCCAGTGGTCGGTTTTCAGCACGGCGTCTAATTTTTGGGCGGTGAGACGTTCGCCGGGCAGACTGGTGATGGGGTTATTCTGTCCGGCTGCGCGGCGGAGGGTGTTCCGCACTTTCAGCCGCAATTCTTGAATGTCGAATGGTTTGGTGATGTAATCGACGGCGCCAAGCCTCAGGCCGTTGATGCGATAATCGCGCTCTTGGCGTTCGGTTACAAAAATAATGGGGATGCGGCTGGTGTGCAGGTTTTCTTGCAGTTGTTTTCCGACTTCCAGCCCGTCTATATCCGGCAGGCGAACATCGAGCAGGATGAGGTCTGGCAAACCGCGCTGGCATTGTTTCAACGCTTCGTTGCCGGAATAAGCCTGCAAAATTTGATACCCCTGCGCTTCGAAGTAAACACGCAGCATTTCAGAGGTATCGGGGTCGTCTTCCACTATCAGCAATTTGTGTTTCATTAAAAATGTGCCTGAAGATGGTATGGCATTACGTTAATGGCTGTTTGTAAATGGCAAAATCGCAGGTATCGTGACCCATCGCGTGACAGTGGAACTGTTCGACGCGGAAATCTTTTCCGCCGCTGAGCCAGCGCAGGCCTTCTTGGAGCAGGCCGGTGGCGGCGTAACACACGGGATGGTCGGCGGTGCGCCCCCAACAGACGGGGCAAACTTCAATGGTATAAACGAATCGCTCTTCTTCTTCGGTGACGTATGATTTTTGGTCGCTAAATGTGCTGAAGGTTTCGGCCATGGCGCGCAGCCCAACTTTGAGTTTTGTTCCCAATGGGATAACTTTGAAGGCAAGTTCACTCACGCCAATCAGGGCGCCAAAATCGCTCAAACCCTGGGCAAACGATGCGCGTCCGGCTCGCAGCGCCAAGCCACGCCCGCCACGGGGACCGTACATTTCTTCGATGGCGGCGTTGATGGCACTAAAATCTGCAAAATCTAATTCTTTGGCGAGGTTGTTGGGGGGGTAGTTGTCTATCATATGCGATAATTTTGCCAAGTTTAGCACCGCATTGATACCACCTTTGCCCATAACCTCTTCCATTGCCTCTAAATATATACGCCCGATTTTATTCGGGTAGTATAATCCACTTTTTTCTGGCACAGGTGCGACCTCCATGAGGGCGAGTTTTATCTCTTATAATATAACCGATTTTCTCGTTTATGTCTAGTTTTTGGGACAACGATTATTTTTTCGCCGCCATTCCTTTTATGCGATTATACTCTATTTTTGTCAATAAATAAAACGCGCCGACAGGCGTTTTGGCTAAACTGTCGGCGCGATGATAAACGATGTGTTATGAA
>JANTHQ010000396.1 GCA_024762375.1 Anaerolineaceae bacterium | reverse complement strand
ATTGCGGGTCGGTGATGGCGGGTGACAGCGTACCGCCATAAGTAATCGTCACCGGCACAGACGCCGCCACCGACCCCGTCCATGTGACAACCTGCCCCGCCGAGCCGTACTCGCCCGCCGATGCCCACACATTCCCCAGCGGTGTCACACCGGCAGAAAGTGTCGCTGTCAGCCGCGCCGAAGGCAACACCGGCCCCGAATTTCGCAGCACCACCGTGTAACTGATGGCCTCGCCCGCCGACGGCATCGGCGGCGCAACCGACACACTCGACCCGCGCAGTGACCCCACCACCGGCGACCCCGACCGCTGGTAGTTACCGCGACTCGTACCCCACAGCACCCGCGCGTTCGCCGTGCCGGGCAAATCATACGCCACCACCCCGGCATGGGCGGTATTCAGCACCACCTCCAAATCAGCATCGGCATCAATATTTGCCAGTGTGGGTGCAGCGAGCGCTCCATTCCAATCGGGGCTGCCATACGCGGGCGGCAGTGCCACTTTCTGCAGCACATTGCCCAAATAATCGGCGATAATCAAATCGCCCGTTTGATGCGTTCCCTTTTGCACCCACGTCCCGAAAATCACTTCGGCGTGCCCGTCATTATCCAAATCCGCCACGGCGGGTTCGGTGGCAAAACGATAAAATCCTTCGGCGGAATTGTATACCCACAGGGGCCAGTTGCCGTGTTCCGTTTTATCGAGCCACATTGCGTGCAATCGCCCATCATATGACGGGAACAGAATTTCTTTCAACCCGTCGCCATCCAAATCGACCACCACCGGGTTGGGATGGGTATTTTCAATCAGATTGTAATCTTCACTCAACGGCGCGGCGTGCCCATCGGGGGTGGGAATCACTTCCCAATCGAAACCATTGCCCGCCCAACGGGTACGGTCGGCATTAAAAATGAAGGGCATCTCGTACAAATCAGTGTACGGGCTTGTACCACAATTGTACACATTGCCGACTACCACCACTTCCAGCGACCCGTCGCCGTTCACATCGGCGAGTGTGGCGGGCGACCCGGCAAAATTGGGGCGATGTTCGGTGCCGCAGTGCGCCCATCCCCGCAAATCGACGGCATGGTCAACATGAACACCCACCGCGCCCCAAGTTGCACCGGCATTGCTGTACATGGCGTTCGCCGGAATTTGTGTGCCGTCCGGTTCGTACGCGCACACCGAATGTACATCCGACGGCACAACGATTTCCGCCACGCCGTCGCCGTCAATATCGCCGATGCCCGCGTTGTCGTTGTATGTGCCCCACGCGCTTTCGGGGGCATCGCTGGTGAGACGGGGCCAACCCGCCCGCAACGATCCATCGTGCTCGTACACCCACGTGTTTGTTTTGGAACCGCGTGCCGCCGTGGCGATAATTTCCAGCGTACCATCCGCATCCAAATCGAACACGGACAGTCCGCGAAATTCGCGGTCAATGGGATTCACCGTTCGGCGGATTGTGCCATCAGGGTTGATAATGTTCACATACCCGCCGCCGTGCCCGGTGACAATTTCCGATTGACCGTTGCCGTCAATATCGGCAACCACCACCCCCGCCCATACGCGACTGCCGGACGGGTCAGCCGTCCACCGTTCCGACCCGTCTTCGCCGTTCAGCGCGAACACGCTGTACGATGCGGCTATCACTTCCGGCGTGCCGTCGCCGTCCACATCCATCACCGCGGGCGATGAATACCAGCCCGTTTCGCACCACGAGCTGTAACACCCGCCGTTTTGCCATTTCAGCACCGGCGTTTGAACACTGTTCGTGCGCGGCGCATCGGCGGCGGCCGGCGCAGTAAAAATCAATCCCAACAAAAATAATCCGACAATTGCGCGTTTCATCTTTTCTCCAGATAATAATCCAATCAATTGAATTGTATCGCAGTTTTTACGCCCTGTCACGGTGATATGCTGTGCCGCCGCTGTTGATTCGCATACGTTTACCCTACGGAAGAAAAAAGCGAGCGCATCGCTGCGCCCGCTTGGAATTGTATCAGCCAGTGGGTTACTGAGATGAAACGATGAGATATGCCACCAAACTGAAAATGAACATTCCCAACAATATACCAAATGCTAACAAAACTAATGTCATTGTTCCACCTCCAACCGAATTATCCGTCCATTGCCTCCATTTCCAAACAGTATACCAGTTTCTATAGAACGTTGCTTGACGGGAATCTGATAGCAATCTGTCAGAATCCGTACAAATTTGTACGATGACCACACGCCAATCCATCACGCATCGCCGGAGCGCCCAAGAACCGTCCCTTTTCCGTCGAGTAATTTTTGAGAATGTATGGCACAATGAGAACCTATTATAATGAAAGGTATATTCAAATAATGAAAAACTTTCGCGCTATTTCAATTTTTGCTTTTGTGGCAACAATGGCCGCTGTGATTGTCGGGCTGGGAGTACAACCCGCAGCCGCTACCGCAGCGACCGCTGCCCTCCCCCCGCACCGACCTTTTCCGCAGCACGTCAATTACGCGCCCAACACCATCCGCCCGAATCACCGTTCGCAGGGGCAGTTGGATGACGATGTGCGCGACGCATACGACCACTGGAAAGCCAATTATTTGGATTCAGTGGATGGCACCAATCCGGTGCAATACCGAGTCATCCACAGTTTGGCAAATCCCGCCGAAACCGTGTCCGAAGGGCAAGGCTACGGCATGGTGATTGTCGCGCTGATGGCGGGATATGACTCCGAAGCGCAAACTATTTTCGATGGGCTGTGGCGTTTCGCTCGCGCCCATCCCAGCATTATCGACCCCCGATTGATGGCGTGGAAAATCCCCGAAACGGCTGGCGACTCCGACAGTGCCTTCGACGGCGATGCCGATATGGCATACGGCCTGCTGCTGGCAGACACGCAATGGGGCAGCGATGGCAGCATCAATTACGCCGCCGAGGCGCGAACACTCATTACCGCCATCCGCGAATCGACCATCGGCGCGGACAGCCGTTTGCCCCTGCTCGGCGATTGGGTTCCCGCCAGCGACCCGCCGTACAATCAATATACGCCCCGCTCCTCCGATTTT
>JANTHQ010000395.1 GCA_024762375.1 Anaerolineaceae bacterium | reverse complement strand
ACGCCGGCCTCTGCACAAATATTGTGGATGGCCAGCGCACTGGAAAAGCCGCCTACCCGCGCCACCTTTATGTTGATGACCCGTGCCGCATCCAGCTTTAACGCCAGTCGGGCATCGCCGGGGGTGTGAATACTTTCATCCAAACAAATGGGAGTTTTTAAATATGACTGCAACTCGGCGTGGTCGATAATATCATCGTACCCTAGCGGCTGTTCTATCATTAGCAGATTTAATGGCTCAAATCGCTGAAAAAGCGGATAATCCGCAATTGAAAACGCTGAATTGGCGTCAGCCATTAGTTTGATGGAGGGGTGTTCGCGCCGAATGGTTGTCAATGGTTCGAGTTCCCAGCCGGGTTTGATTTTCACTTTGATGCGTCCATAACCGGCAGCGATAAATTTTTCCACCCGCGCCATTAACTGTGATAATGTCGGTTGAATCCCGATACTCACACCCACTTCGACACGGTCTTTTTCACCGCCGAGCATTTGTTGCAACGGCACATCTCGGGCACGGGCAACCCAATCCCATACCGCATTTTCCAGCGCGGCTTTTGCCATATTATGCCCGCGCACCATCTTGTATCCGGCAGAGGAAAAAATGTCTGTGGGTTCATAAACGGCTTGCTCAAGCAACCCGGGGGCCAAAAAATCTTTCAGCACATGCCACGCCGTGACAACTGTTTCGGAAGAATAATCGGGCCTATTTCCGGCAACACATTCGCCCCACCCGGTGATTCCTTCACCATGTACTGCAATGATGATGGCAGGGCGATTTATTTCCACCCCGAAACTGGTTTCAAACGGGTGAACCAACGGCATGGAAATGTGGTGTAATTCGATGCGATCAATTTTCATTGAATCTCCTTTTTTATTTTTGCTGTTTGTTAAAAATGAGCACTCATTTTACAAACCACTGCCCGTCAATTTCCGGCGGGCGATATGCCTGTAAATAGGCCATTGCGTCGTCTGCGTCGCTGGCAACATAGTATAGATCTTGATGCAGCGGGCGTGTAAATTTTTGCCGAACCATTTGCTCAAAAAGTGCCAGCAGTGGATTGTACACCCCACGAGTGTTGATGAGCACCACCGGTTTTCGGTGGAAATCGAGCTGCTTCAGGGTTAAAACCTCCGTCAGTTCGTCCAACGTGCCGAAGCCGCCGGGTAACGCGATGAATGCATCGGCGCGGTCTATCATCACCTGCTTGCGTTCCGACATGGTGCGCGTGACCACCAACTCATTCACCGCCGCATGCGATAGTCCCATCTGCTCGAACGCATCAATACTGACCCCCACCACTGTGCCGCCATGCTGTTGCACCGCTCGCGCCAATGCGCCCATCAACCCGACGTGGCCACCGCCATACACCAGTGTTCCGCGCCGTTCGGCGATTTTCTCGCCCAGTTGCGCGGCCACAGTCATAAATTCACCATCAACCGTCTCGCTAGCGGAACAGAAAACACAATAATTTTGGATATTGCCATGGGGTTCCACAAAAATTTCCTCCGTAATCATCAAATTTCGGTCACGTCCAGCGCGTAAAATGCGCTATTTTCACTTTTGAGAAAAACAAAATCGGTGAGCGTGTACCCCCGAGCAAACGCTTGCTCAAATAATTGGCGAGAATGCGCACGCCACGCCATCGCCAATGGCATATCGGCCATTTTGATGGCATTGATATCCGCCGGAATTTGCAAAAAATGCCGAGAATCGGTCAGCGGCATTACCGATTCCGGGGGAAGGGGAAACCCGCGACTGTCTCTCGTGCAGCGATTGATGATACGATTTGTTGAAATCTTCGGCGACGGAAGTTTTCCGGCCAAACGCAGCTGCACCGGTTCGCTGTCGAGCCACCACGAAGCTTCCAATCGATCGCTGGGCAGCCCGGCGTTCAACCCGTCGCGCATTGTGCCATACAGTTCCCGAAAATAGGTGTTGCTCACCGCACCGAGTTTTCGCATGTTGAAATAGGCGTTGCGGC
The DNA here is from genome assembly GCA_024762375.1 of Anaerolineaceae bacterium. Lineage (GTDB taxonomy): Bacteria > Chloroflexota > Anaerolineae > 4572-78 > 4572-78 > JANTHQ01. The sequence goes on along the minus strand of JANTHQ010000395.1, from coordinate 1,069 downwards.
TTTGGAGCGGGTCAAATGTCCAAGTTATGCGATTGATGCCCTGTGCCATCACGCTTTCTCGTTGTGCCAATTTCAACTGATAGCCCACGCCGCTATTTTGGTATCCGGGCATAACGCCGGTTTGGTGCGAACAATGTTTCAGCCGACCGTCCGGCGTCATCCCCAAAAAACCCAGCGCAAACCCGACCGGCTCTGCGTTTTGTTTGGCAAGCAATACCACACCGCCATTTTTGGCAATAGTCAGCAGTATGTGATCCGGAACAGTTTCTGCGTCGGTTGAATGCCAAATGGTTTTTTCCATCGCCTCAATCATTCGGCATTCTTCTATCGTTGTGACGGGTGTAATTTCGAGCGACATTATGCTTCCGCGATAGATATTTCATCCATTTGGGGCACATCTTCCCAAATTTTCGGGTCTCGGCCGTACAATTCGACCATTTCTCGCAACCGCCCGGCCGTGTAATCGTTCATTGCTTCGGCACGGAAACGCCACTGCCAGTTGCCCCCCAGTGTGCTGGGTGTGTTCATCCGGGCGTTACTGCCCAGCGATAGCACATCTTGAAATGGAACAACGGCAAAACCCGCCACCGACATCATCGCCAAACGAATGAATTCCCATGCGATATCGTTATCCGGGCGGCCGAGATAGCGGCGCACCAAATCTTTTTCCGCTTCGGTGCGTTTGGTGTACCAACCGACCGTCGTGTCGTTGTCGTGCGTGCCGGTATATGCCACCGCATGGTGCGAATAGTTGTGCGGCAAAAACGAATTTGTAGCACCTTTTCCACCCGATTCACCGGCATCAAATGCGAATTGCAACACTTTCATTCCCGGAAAACCGAATTTTTCGCGCAGTGCAATGACGCCCTCGGTGACGACACCCAAATCTTCAGCAATAATTGGAAGCTCGCCCAGCGATTTTTGAACGGTTGTGAAGAAGTCGTCGCCCGGTGCTTTGACCCAGCGGCCATTGATGGCTGTTTTTTCGCCGGCGGGAATCTCCCAATAAGCCTCAAACCCGCGGAAGTGATCGATGCGCAAAATATCAACCATACGCATTGTGGCAGAA
>JANTHQ010000394.1 GCA_024762375.1 Anaerolineaceae bacterium | reverse complement strand
CGGCGATCCGTTTTTGTCGGGCACGGCATTCAGAATTTCGTTCACCCAGCGCAAAAATCCGCCATCGGCGACCATATCCGGGTTGAGGGCATACTGCCGGTGGTAACTCGCCGCGGCAGAAAGAAACGCTGCCACGCCCGCCACGGTATTTTTGGGCGACGGAAGCGCGGCATCAAAACGGGCATCGCCCGCGCCGAGCGTCTGCCACTGCGCGGCATCCACTGCCGCCGTGTGAACCGTCACCCAGTCGAGTTTGCCCTGCAAGCCGGTTCGCTGGGCAACCGCCAGCCATATCAGCCCGTCCTGCGCCATCGATGCGCCTGTGTCATCATACGGCACGCCGCGCGCCATCTGCCGCACAAAATCGGCTTCGGCAATCCATGCATCGGGCAGGCTGTCGGCTCGGGTCAAATCGAGTTGGGCGGGGGCATCGAGCCCTTTCAGTGCAATCACCTGCACGGAAATTTGGCTGTTGCGTGCATTGAAATCGCCGGCGGCATCGCGCGCCCAGTCTTCCAGTTCCGGCGCAACGGCGACAGTCAGGTCAACACTCACCCCGCCGCGGGTCGGCAAGGTGTACACCTGCTCTTTTTCCAGCAGAAGTATCGCCGCAACTGCCAGCCCGGCTATGCCAACAATGATGAAAAAGAAGATTTTTGTTTTGAGTGTCATAGTGTTATGGTTTTGGGTTTAAAGTTCAAAGTTTATAGTTGCAGGGTAGCCATCTGTCATCAGTTTTCAGCGGTCAGCAATCAGCAAACAAGTGAATCGCAGATGACGAATAACCAATCTCCAATTTCAAATTTCTCTACCCCAACATCGTAACACAAACGGCATAAAAATTCCAGTCAGAAGGCTGATTTCCGGCTGACAATTTTGGTTGACGGCAAAATTGGCGCGATGTATAATTGTGATATATGAAATGAATAACGATAGCGATAGAAATTTACGCTTCTGACGGCTGACCGCTGTTGACTGGCTGCAACTTTGAACCCAAAACTTAAAACCATGAACCCGAAACCCCAAACGCTAACCGCTGTGAAAGGCATATCCGTGGGACACACCACTCACCCCGACGCCGGAACGGGCTGCACGGTCATTCTGTGCCCCGATGGCGCGGTGGCAGGCGTGGATGTGCGCGGCTCTGCGCCGGGAACCCGCGAAACCGACCTGCTGAACCCCATCAACACCGTGCAGGCAGTACACGCCATCCTGCTGACGGGCGGCAGCGCGTTCGGACTCGCCGCCGCCGATGGCGTGATGCGCTGGCTGGAAGAACGCGGCATCGGGTTTGATGTCGGTGTGGCAACCGTGCCGATTGTGCCCGCCGCCGTGCTCTTCGATTTGATGGTTGGGCGGGCAGATGTGCGCCCCACCGCCACCGACGGGTACGCCGCCTGCGATGCTGCGTCCACCGCACCGGTGGCGTGCGGCAGTGTCGGCGCGGGCACGGGCGCGACAGTCGGCAAATTGTTCGGGCCTGCATTCGCCACCAAAACGGGCATCGGCAGCGCGGCGCGCACCATTCACGGCGGTATCACGGTGGGCGCGCTGGTCGCGCTGAACGCTTTTGGGGATGTGGTTGATTCAACGGGAAAAATCATCGCCGGGGCGCAGAATCCCGACGGCTCGCCGGGGTTTGCCGACACGATGGCACGTCTGCACGGCGATTTGGCGGGCACAATGCTTGCTTTCGGGCAGAATACCACGCTGGCGGTCGTTGCCACCGATGCCGCGCTGACCAAACCCGCCGCCGCAAAAATGGCGCAAATGGCGCACGACGGGTTGGCGCGAACCATTCGCCCCATTCACACGATGCTCGATGGCGATACCATTTTCGCGCTGGGCACGGGGAAAGCAGACGCATCCGCCGATGTGAGCGTGCTCGGCGCGGTGGCAGCAGACGTGCTCGCCGAAGCCGTGTGGGATGCGGCAAGTCGGTAATTGGAGATTGGAGATTTGTGATTGGTTATTGGTGAAACGTGATGCGTGAAAGGGATAGAGATAGGGATAAAATTCGCCCATTTGCCCATTCGCCCGGTCGCTCATTCGCCGAACCGGTACAGCAGCAGCGGAATCTCCATTTCCTGCGGGGAAAGTCCGCCGTGATGCCCGCGAAACCGCATTTCGAACCGCCCTTTTTCATACCACCATACCGTCTGATTTTCGTATGGCAGGATGACCAAATTGCCCACTCGCGCCAAAAATGTGCGCGACGGCGGCTCGGCCCCGAAATATCCGGCGGCAATCAAATCGGCGGTTTTGACCACATCCGCCACCCCCGATAACCCTTTCTGCAGAAATTCTTGGGCTTCATCCAGCATTTCTTCTTTTATATGTAAAAACATATCGCGCGGCGAACCGGCAGGAACCAGCAGCTCGTTGCCCCCATTCCGCTTGATGAACCGTTCGATGCCCGCAAAACGGGGGTCGCGGTTCAGATAGATGGTCGTTTCGGGATTGACTGCCATTTGCCCATGGTCGGCGGTCACCATCAGCAGGGTGTTCTGCAATTTGCCATCCAGCGGCGCAACGAACAATCGCTCCAGCGCGGTGAAAAAGGTGTCAATTTCGGCGGCAACCTGCGGCGAATCGGGGCCATATTCGTGGCACACCGAGTCAATCTGCGGGAAATACATGAAAAAGTAACTCGGCACGGTAGTATTTTCAATCAGCGCACGCATATTCACAAAAGATTCGGAGAACGTGCCATACGGATGCGTTTTCGCCCCGCGGAAAATCACGTCGGAATAAGTTGACGGGGTGTATGCCCGATATTGAAAAATATGCGATTCAACCCCCATTTCATTCAGGTCGAAATAGATGGTCTGCGCAGGCAAAATGGTCTGTGGGTCGATGCCGGTGGGCAGCAGGGTGTCGCGTTCTTTTGTGCCGTAAAATGAAAAAAGAAGCGGCGCGATGATAGCATCGAGTTTCGGCTCGTAATATTGCCACTCGTACACCCCGCTCTGCGCCGGGGGCAATCCGGTGTGAATGGCGGTGACGTGCGCGGCGGTGGTGGATGGAAACTGCGATGTGAGTTTTAGCGCGGC
>JANTHQ010000393.1 GCA_024762375.1 Anaerolineaceae bacterium | reverse complement strand
CACCGATAGCCGGTAGGCATTGACCATTTCTGCCCGCACGACGGGAACCAGTACCGCCACCTCATTTTCGGGCGCTTCCAGCACCACCTCATCGTGAACCTGCAGCAACATTCGCGCCGAAAAACCTTTTTCCCGCAGTGTGCGGAACAAGTTTATCATCGCAATCTTCATGATGTCGGCAGCAGTGCCCTGAATGGGCATGTTGATGGCTTCGCGCTCGGCGCGGGCTTTTTGCGCCCCCGACAGATTTGCCATCCGCGAAAAATCGCGCCGCCGCCCCAGCAGCGTTTCGGTGTACCCTTTTTCGGCAGCCAACTTTTTGGTGGTTTCGATATACCGTTTCACACCGGGATATTTTTCAAAATAGGTGTTGATGAATGCTTGCGCTTCCTGCCGGCTCATTCCGGTGGATTGCGCCAGCCCGAACGCGCCCTGCCCGTATGCCAACCCGAAGTTGACCGCTTTGGCGATGCGGCGCTGGTCTTTCGTCACCGATTCGAGCGGCACGCCGAGCACGGCGGCGGCGGTGGCGGCGTGGATGTCTTCATCGTTGGCGAAGGCTTCTTTCAATCCGGGGTCATCCGCCATGTGCGCCAAAATTCGCAATTCAACCTGACTGTAATCCGCCGAAACGAGTTGCCAGCCGTCCGGCGCGACAAACGCCCGCCGAATCTCGCGCCCCTGCGGTGTGCGAATCGGGATGTTTTGCAGGTTGGGGTTATTGCTGGACAGCCGTCCGGTGCTGATGCCGATTTGGTTGTAATTGGTGTGCACCCGCCCCGTTTGGGGGTTGACCAGTTTCGGCAGCGCGTCCACATATGTGTTTTGCAGTTTTTTCAGCGTGCGATGCTCCAAAATCAGGTCGATGATGGGGTGTTTGCCCGCCAAATCTTCCAGCGCACCGGCGGCGGTGGAATAATGCCCGCTTTTGGTTTTTTTCAACCCTGCGGTGGGCAGTTTCAATTTACCGAACAGCACATCCGACAATTGCTGGGTGGAATTGATATTGAAATCCACGCCCGCCATCTGCCGAATTTCCGTTTCCAGTTCACCCAAACGGCGGCTCAACTGTCGCGAAATGTCTTTCAGCACTGCCACATCCACTTTGATGCCCGCCAGTTCCATTTCCATCAGCACGTAAATCAGCGGCAGTTCAATCTCATCGAAAATCTTTTGCAGGCGTTCATTTTCTCGCAGGCGATTGACCATGATATCCGCCAGCCGCAGGGTGAGGTCCACATCGGCGGCGGCATACGGCGTGACCGTTTCAATGGGCACTTGTGCCATCGTGATTTGGCTTTTGCCGGTGCCGATGAGCGTTTTGATGGGCGTCATTCTGATGTTCAATTCGGATAGCGCGAGGTCTTTCAAGCCGTGTTTGGCGTCGGGGGCGTTGTTGGTCAGCCAGCTGGCAACCATCGTATCGAAAATCGGCGGCTCGACCGGCATGCCGTGACGGCGCAGCACAGTCATATCGAATTTGGCATTGTGCATAAATTTGGTGATATGTTCGCTTGCCAGCACCGGCGCGAGCGCTTGCCGGACGGTATCGAGCGGCAGTTGTGGCGGGGTGTCGGAGGGGGCTGCCGTGTCGAACATGCTGGGTTGGGCACTGTCAGCGGCGGTATGCCCCAGCGGAATATAATAGCCCGTGCCCGCCTTCGGCGTGATGGCGATGCCGACCAGTTTCGCCTGCACTTCATCGGTGCTATCCGTTTCCACATCCACCGCCAGCCGCGAACCGGCTTTCAGCGCGGCGGTCAGGTCTGCCAGCGCAGATTCGGTGTTCACGGTAATGTATGCCCCATCCGAGGCAATGGGGTCGGGTTTGCCGGCATGCTTGCTGGTGGCGATGTCTCGCGGGGATTTGTCGGCGGGCGCGCCGGGAATGCGGTTGAAAATGGTGTTGAATTCCAATTCCACAAACAGATTCGCCACATCCACCCAATCGAAATCGGTGGTGCGTCCGTCTTCGAGTTTCAATTTTACGCCCGGCACATCGGTGATGATGCGTCCCAGTTCCAGCGAAAGGTAGGCGTTTTCGCGGTCGCGTTCCAGTTTGGCGCGGACACCTTTCGGCAGTTCGTCCAAATGAGCATAGATGCCATCCAGCGAACCGTATTGCCGGATGAGTTTCGCGCCGGTTTTTTCGCCGATGCCTTTCACGCCGGGAATGTTATCGCTAGGGTCGCCGACGAGCGCCTTCAAATCCACCAGTTTTTCGGGGGGAAGCCCGTATTTCGCCTCAACGGCGGCGGGGTCGTACAGTTTGCGGTCTTCAAATCGTCGCCCGGAAATGACCACATTGATGTTGTCGCGCACCAGTTGGAAGGTGTCGCGGTCGCCGGTGACGATGAGTGCGCGGATGCCTTTTTCTGCCGCCTGATTCGCCAGCGTGCCGAGCAGGTCGTCTGCTTCGTAACCGTCTTTGGTGAACACCGGCATATTAAAGGCGCGCACCAACTGCTCGATGCGGGCAATTTGGCTGCGCAGGTCGTCGGGCATTTTTTCGCGCGTACCTTTATAGTCGGGGTACATTTTATGGCGGAACGTATCCCCTTTATCGAATGTGACGATGAAATAGTCGGGATTGTATTCTTTCCACACTGCCAGCAGCATATTGGTGAATCCGTACACGGCATTCGTTTTTTCGCCGCCGGCGGTGGTGAAGGTGTCCGGCATACCGAAATAAGCGCGGTATGCCAGCGCGTGCCCATCAATGAGAATGAGTGTTTTTTGGGGAGTATCAGGTTTAGACATCAGTTATCGGTTTTCAGTTTTCAGTTGGAAGTGGCAAAATTGCAGAGCGGCAAAGTTGCAGGGTTGCCATTCGCCTATTTGCCCATTATCCAAAAAAGTTACTCAAACCCTGTACGGCATCGGCGATGTCATTGCCGCTGTCGTCACCACCGCCGCCGCCCAGAAAATTGTCCAATTGCGCGGCAATGGGGTCAGGCAGTTTGTCTTTCAAAAAATCAAAAACGACCTGTGCCACCTGCGCCGACATTTCAGTGGACAGCCCTGTTTTTTCTGCAATAAGTGCGGTCAGTTGTTCCATAATTGT
>JANTHQ010000392.1 GCA_024762375.1 Anaerolineaceae bacterium | reverse complement strand
CTGAAAATTGCCGCGCAAACTATGAACGTCAGCGCATTTAGCGGCAAAGAATTTTCAATGCAGGTAACGGCGGCAAACACCGGCGCCGCGCCGCTATCGAATGTCGCCGTCAAACTCGATGTTCCCGGCAAATGGCTGGTAAAAAGTTCACCATTGTCAGTTGATACACTGGCTCCGGGCAGCACGGCAGATTTTCAAATTACCGTGTTAGTTCCGACATCACAATCGGCTGTTGACCAACCGGTTGACGTGAAAGTTGTCAGCGATCAGGCCGAAAGCACTTCCGGAAAATTGATAGTACGTGTGCAGAAAAGCCCGAACTATCTGTTCGCTTCGGGAGGGTTGGTAGTGCTGGCACTCGGCGGCGTGTTTATGTATTTCCGGCGAAAAGGCCGGCGCTAATCGGAAACGAATGAATAACAGGAGTAATTTTATGACAACGGCACAAGCAGTCAATCTACCAACAGAAACGGCAACCCGGTCCAAGAAAAATTCGGGGATGAAGAACATTAACATCATAGCACGCAAAGAAATTACAGACGCATTTCGCAACCGGCTTTTTCTTGTTTCGCTGGTTATGCTATTGGCGCTGGCAATCATTGCGGTCAGTATGGGAGCCATCACGGTTCATCAGCGGGTGGCGGAATATCAGCAGTCGGTGCAGGTCTTGAAGGATTTGGGGCGCACCGACATCCCGCCAATGCCGTCGCTGAACCCGATTGCGGTATCCAAAACATTTATCAATTATTTGGCGATGGTCGGGGCGCTGCTGGCTATGATTTTGGGCTTCACCGCCATTCAAAAAGAACGCAAAGCAGGCACACTCCGCCTGATCCTGTCGCGCCCGGTGTATCGCGACCAATTCTTGACCGGGAAAGTGCTGGGTAACGCCGAATTACTGGCGCTGTTAATGCTGGCGGTCGGCGTGGTAACAGTCATCGCGCTGTACGCCATTGGTGGTGTAGGATTGACGTTCAATGAAATGATGAAACTTATGCTGACAATGGTGATGTCGTGGCTCTATATGCTGATATTCTTTTTGCTGGCGATGTTCTTTGCGCTGGTTTTCAAAAAAGGTAATCAGGCGCTGGTGATGACCATCATCGTTTGGCTGGTATTTGCCTTCATCTTTCCACAAATTGGCGACACGATGGACTTGGATAACCAACTTCCCGGCGGCTTTTTCGCCACGCTGGGGCTGGACAAAGCCGGCGAGCAAGCGGCACTGGCAAAATTCAAATGGTACGAGACAGTACGCGATGGTGTAGAAGAACTTTCTCCTACCAAACATTACGAACGGATCAGTTTTGCACTACTGGGTATCAAAGCACAGTTCATCCCGAACACATGGCTGGAGGTCTTACAATTGAAAATAGTTAATCTCATCGGGTTACTCGTTCCGGTCATATTATTGTTGAGCGGCTCGTATATCGTGTTTTTGAGGCAGGAAACATAACTGTAATTCCACTTCTATAAATCAAAAAGTAATGGAGCGAAAAATGAACACTGAATTCAAGAAACGTTTAACCTTCGGGTTGTTTGCCCTGATATTGGTTACCGCGCTCGCCGGTGGATTGATGTTTGCCCCGGTATTAACCAAGAGTGCTCAGGCCGCGCAAGCCAACCCGTCACAAAACCAGCAGCCGTCTGTCGCACTGCAGGCAGGCAGCGACGTGCTGGCGGCGTATGAACAAGCAACAACGAATCTGTATAAGCAAGCAATCTCTTCGGTGGTACGAATTGATGTGACTGTGCAAATGACTGCCAACGGTATGTACGGCTACGGTCAAATGCCATTCGAGCTACCCCCCAACCATCCATCGCTACCGGGGCAACCGGGTGGCGGATATTCGTCGCACGGGCAAGGCAGCGGTTTTGTGTGGGATACGGCGGGACATATTGTGACCAATTTCCACGTGGTTAAAGATGCCAGCAACATTGACGTTACTTTTGCCGACGGCACCACTGTACCAGCAAAACTCATCGGTAGCGACCCGGACGCAGATGTAGCTGTATTGAAGGTTGACCTTCCGGCGTCTCAATTGCAACCGTTGCCCACCGGCAACAGCGACACCCTGCAAGTCGGACAACTGACCTTTGCCATTGGCACGCCGTTTGGACAAGATTTTTCAATGACCAGCGGTATCGTCAGTGCCATAAACCGAACCATCCAAAGCGGGAACACACAGTTTTCCATTCCCGAAGTCATCCAAACCGATGCTTCCATCAATCCGGGAAATTCCGGCGGGCCATTATTCAACCGTCAGGGTGAAGTTATCGGCATTAACACTATGATACTTAGCCGCAGCGGCTCAAATGCGGGTGTAGGATTCGCCGTACCCATTAACATTGCCAAGCGTGTTGTACCGGAGTTGATTAAGAACGGACAGTACAATTACGCATGGCTCGGTATCAGTGGCGCGACTCTTACCGACGACATGGCAAAACTGATGAAACTGCCCGCTTCAACACAAGGGGCAATTGTAATGAAACTGGCACAAGACGGCCCTGCTGCGAACGCCGGATTGCAAGGCAGTACCAGCGTGGGGCAAATCAACGGGATGGATGTTCCCTACGGTGGCGATGTAATTATCGCCATTGATAATCATCCCATTACGTCAATGGATGACCTGATAACCTATTTGATTGAAAAAACACGCCCCGGTGACAAAGTAACACTGGATATTATTCGTGACGGACAACAACAAACCATCAAGGTAACATTGGGCACCCGCCCGACAATGTAAAATATATATTTAAGGAGAGACACTATGTCTAAAAAAACCATTGTATTAATCGTATCCATTTTCACGGCAGTATTTTTACTGGCAGCTTGCGGCACAACATCGCAACCCGCAAAAACATCGGCAAATGCAGCACCGGCAAAAACCCAAAATCAGGCTGCAGTCTCAAATAACACATCTTCAGGAAATACCGGCAGTACAACCGCCAAAGGCACAGACACAGATGGTGACGGTATTCCCGACAGCGCCGAGCCTACCTTGGGCACCGACCCCAACAATCCCGATACCGATGGCGACGGTCTAAACGATTTGAAAGACCCCAAACCCTTGTTTGCCGACAA
>JANTHQ010000391.1 GCA_024762375.1 Anaerolineaceae bacterium | reverse complement strand
CTTCGAGTGTGATGCCGGGCGATGCCACACGGGTGATGTCGTTCAGGTTTGTCAGTTGAAGCGGCGGCGGTTGGGTATCTACCGTTACCGTCTGGCGTGCTACCGCCGTCCGAGACACCCCTTTCCCGCGCAGTTCGATGGTGTACTGACCGTCGGCAACCGGTACGCCGGTATCATCCAGCCCGTCCCAAACCGCCACATATTGCCCGGCGGGCTGCATGCCAGCCGAGCGCAGTTCGCGCACCGGCACATCATTTCGGTTGAAAACGGTCATGGCGATTTCCGCGTCTTCTGACAGGGCATAACTGATGTTGACGGTATCCTGCGCGCGGTCAAAATTGGGTGAAATAATTTCCGGTGTCACCGACAGTGTCAGTTTTGGCACACGAAAATAATCGCCCAAAAATGTGACGCCCAATAACAGCAACGCCATCCCCATTCCCAAAACGGTGGCAAATTGACCGAAAGAGAAGCGGCTGGCAGTTGTCGGGCGCTGACGGCGGGTACTTATGCGGTTGGTTCTGTTTCTAGCGTACCGACGCATAATTTCTCGCTACAAGCGTGGTTCAATCTAATTCCAAAAGTATCAAATCGTTGTTTTCCTGCGGTGGTTCCCATGCCGGTAAATTTGGCACCGGGATGGGCGATTTGTTCGCCGCAGCATTTTTCGATTTTTGGTGTTTTTGGCTGCGCCAAAACGGTTTTAGACGGGGCAGGCTGTGTTTTTTGCGTGACATCGGCGCCAACGGCAAATCCAAAAACCGGCGGGTCACATCCAAACTGCCGGAAATTACCACTGCCGCCACCATCGCGGAGAAAACGGCATCCCACGGGAAAATTTCCGGGCCGACAGCGGGCAGCCACAGCGTCAGCACAAAATGCCCCAACGCCAGCAGCACCCCACCCAGCAGCGCCGCAAAAATGGTGAGCCACGGATAGAATCGGCGATGCAGCCATGTACTGTCGCCCAACACGCCGACCAGTGCCGCTACCGATGCCCACACTGCAATTTGCATCAAATGGTACAGCAGCACCGTCGAATCGGGGGCGAAGGGTTGTAAAATTTTGTTCAGGGTATCGATAGCGGGCAACCCGTGAAACCGCTGTGCCATTGCCGCCGCCGACGGCATATTGCCCGCCAGCGCCAGCCAATCGATACTCATGCCCGCCATGCCACCGAGCACTTTTCCCCATAATGCGGCAAACCCGGCAATCCAAAATCCATTCAGTGCACCCCACCACAGTCCCGCCAAAATCGGCACAACCCAATGGAGTTGATATTTTGCCAACAGCGGGGTGGAAACGATGAGCACGGTTGCGCCCAAATAATGGCTCAACGGGCGCTGCAAAAGCATGCTCAATGCCAAAAAAAGTACCGCCACATACAGCGAAATGGTGTACAGCGGGTACAACACGATGGCGGCGGCGGCCAGGTACGCCAACAGCGGGTATCGCAACCCGAGCAGTACCACAATCGCCACCAGCACCGGCGCCCAATTTTGTGGATATACCGGCAAACTGTACAGTGCTATTGCCACCAGCAACCCCAGCAGCACCGCAATGGTCGTGCCTTCAATGGGTGCTTGATATCGTTTAAAAAGACGGTGCAGCGTTTGCGGAATGTACATATGCATCACGCTCCTTTAGCCCAGCTCAATCTGACGGATGCCGGTTCGCCCGTTGGCGGGATTGGCGAATGGTTCCGGTTGTGATGCCGGACGCGCATGGCTGCGTCCCCACTGCCGCAAGCGGGTAATTTCCTTCTCCATCGTCTGCGAAAGGGGCACCGTGGCTTTGATGCTGTGCAGCATATCTTCGGTGGTCAACTCGCGGTCTTCCTCAAACGCATCATACAACCCGGCGATGACCACCTGCTCGATTTCTGCCCCGCTGAACCCTTCGGTGTGCACTGCCAGTTTATTCAAATCGAATTCCAACGGGTCGCGCCCGCGCCCGGCCAGATGAATGGCGAAAATCTCGCGGCGTTCCTGCACTTGCGGCAAATCGACAAAAAAGATTTCATCGAAACGCCCTTTGCGCAGCATTTCCGGCGGCAATTTGCTCACATCATTCGCGGTGGCAATCACAAACACCGGCGATTGTTTTTCCTGCATCCACGTTAAAATGCTGGCGAAAATTCGAGCGGTTGTGCCCGCATCCGACTGGTGCGAACTGGCGACGCCGCCCAACCCTTTTTCAATCTCGTCAATCCACAGCACACACGGCGCGACACTTTCCGCCAGCCGAAGCGCGCCGCGAATGTTGCTTTCCGATGAACCGACCAACTCGCTGAACACGCGCCCCAAATCGAGCCGCAGCAGCGGCAGATGCCACTGGCTGGCGACCGCTTTCGCCAGCAAACTTTTGCCCGCGCCCTGCACGCCCAGCAACAGCAAGCCTTTCGGTTCGGGCAAACCGAACCGGCGCGCTTTTTCGGAAAAGGCGCGGCTTCGTTTGCGCAGCCAGTTTTTCAGCAATTTCATGCCGCCTACATTTGAAAAATCTTCCACCGACTGGAAATATTCCAGCGCCCGTGCGCGGCGGATGAGTTGTTCTTTTTCGGAAATGATGACATCCACATCGAGCGCATGGTGCATCACCAAACTTTTGGCGAACACGTTTTCCGCTTCGGTGCAGGTTAGCCCGCGTGCAGCGTTCAAAATGGCTTCGCGATTTTGCTGCGTCAGGTCGAGCCGCATGCCGGAAATCTCCCGCGCCGAGCGGATGACCCGTTCCAGCGACTGCGCCAGTTCTTCCAGCGTGGGCAAACTGTAATCCAGCACGGTGATATCTTTTTCCAGCTCCGGCGGATATTCCACCACCGGTGCGAGAATGACCACCGTTTTCCGGCTTTCTTTCAACTGATTGATGATATCGCGCAGTTTTCGCACCGTAACGATGTGCTCCGGCCCTGCTTGCGGGGTGAGCAGCGTGTGAAAATCTTTCAGCACGAAAATCGCCGCTTCCTGCGACTGGCTGATGGCATCGAGCGCGTTGAGCGGGTTGCGCGTGCTGGGGTCGATGGCGGTGTTTGGGGCATCCACATGGACGATGCCATTGGTCAGCGTCCACAGATACAACTGCTTGCGC
>JANTHQ010000390.1 GCA_024762375.1 Anaerolineaceae bacterium | reverse complement strand
ACCGGTGTCGGCGCGGAAGTAGATTTGTTTCAGGGCACATTGAAAGCCGGTATGCCGACCGAATATCAGTTTGAATTGACTCTGCCCCGCGAACCGTGGAGTTACGCCGGCCATTACATCAATATCGTATGGGAAATTGAAGCGGTCATTGATTTGGCGCTGGCAAAAGACCCGCGCAGCGCGATGGAAATCGTTATGACACCCCACCAGCCGGCGACAGAATTTTAAAACGCAATCGAGCCGTCAGGTCAAAAAATAGCCACAAATTTCCACAGATTGCACGAATTAAAAGCAAAAATTGGTGAAATTCGTGTGACTTCGTGGCGAAACTCTTCCATCTGCATAAGTTTTAAAAATTGTCTGCAAAAAATCCGCAGTGAGCACTTTTTCCGCCGGTGCGTGCCCCACCCACACCTGAAACACCTCATACAAAAATCGTTCCATTGCTCGCAAATCATCGCCGAAACGCGCGTGCAGAAATTCCACCGCATCCCCACCGATAGCGACAGCCGGTTGCTCATTGGTGGAAAAATATGCCAGCCGTTTCCGGAGAATGCGCGTCAGATGAGCGGTATCCATTTGTGATAACCGAATGGTCGTCAGTGGAAGACGGTGCGCCGCACATATTGCCGTCAAATCTTCATGACTGCTGAAGATTAACCGCATACCGGATGCCAAACGGCACAATCGCTGCCGCTCACGGCGAGTCAGCCGCTGGGCTTCATCCAGCAAAAATACATTCGCCGCCGATGCCCTCTGTTTGTCAAACCGATGCGTCCCCTCCGGCAAATATTGATACATCACCGATATATTCTTTTCCAAAAAGTATGATTTTACCGCCAAAAGTGTGGTGGTTTTTCCCCGCCCCGGCTCGCCGATGATTTGTACGGGGGCTACCGCATGCGTGATTACTTTCTGCACCGATGGCGGTACCACTGCCACCGCTGTCCATTCCGCCTCTGTCAGTACCCGAAACGGATTGCATTTGAGTCCCATCACGTGAAAAGGAAAAAATCGGTCAGTCATGTTTCACCGTTTGTGCCGGCGGTTAAACCGGGTCGGTTGGCGGAATCGGCTGCCGAGTTTTTTCCATCCACACAAACCGCGCTTCTGCAGCGCAAAATAATGACCCGGCAACGCAAATCAAATCTCTCTCCCCGATATTTTCTTCCGCTAATGCCAGTGCTTCGTCCACCGACGATGTGGTTTCGATGGTTGCCCCCAGCGTGAGTGCCGTCGCCGCCAGCACATCGGGGCGGGTGGCACGCGGATGGCTCGCTTGGGTGGCAATCACTCGCGTGCTGATGGGCAGCAATTCGGTCAGCATAGCTCGGTAATCGTGGTCGCGGGATGCGCCGAAAACAAAAATTACGCGCCTGCCGGGAAAATACTCGGTCAGCGTTTGCCGCAATTTTCGCGCCGAATCACCGTTCATCGCGCTGTCAACCAGCAACAGCGGGTCGCGGCTCAGAATTTCGAGCCGCCCTTGCCATACCACGGCGGCGATACCTTTCTGTTTCGCCGCATCCGAAATTTCCCAACCCGTCTTTTCGGCAAATTTTTCAACCGCCATCAGCGCGGTGATAGCATTCGTCACCTGATGTTCGCCCAAAAGCGGCAGAAAATAGCGCGAATTTCTCCAGAAAAACGATTGTCCCCCCAGCGAAACCCGCCCGATGCGCCACGGGGTTTCCTCCCCCGCCACGATCAGCGATGCTTGCCGCTCGGCGCACACCGTCTCGATGGTGGTCATCGCTTCGGGAAACTGTGGCGCGCAGACCACTTCCCCACCCTGCCGAATGATACCTGCCTTTTCGAACGCTATCGCCGAAAGTGTGTTCCCCAGCAGGTGCGTATGGTCATAACTGATGGACGTGATAACCGAAACGACCGGCTCGGTAATGTTGGTGGCATCCAATCGCCCGCCCAACCCCACTTCCAGCACCGCCACATCCACTTTTTCCGCCGCAAACGTCAAAAATGCCAGCGCGGTCATTACCTCCCAAGCCGTCAATCCCAATACTGTGTCCGCGTGCGGGCGCAATTGATTCACCCGCCGGATAATTTCCGCTTCCGTGACTATTTTTCCTGCTACACGAATGCGTTCCCGGAAAGAATGGAGGTGCGGCGAACTGTACAGCCCTGTTTTATAGCCTGCAGCACGCAAAATCCGTTCCACCATCGCTGCTGTGGAGCCTTTTCCTTTTGTACCGGCAATCAATATCACCGGAAATTCGCGATGAGGATTGCCCAAATCTGATTCCAATCCTTCAATCCGAGACAAATCGAGCGTGGTCATATCATATTTGGGCATCAATTTCCGCTCAAAATTGGTATGACTGTAGATATAGTTTAACGCTTCTCTATAACTGGAAAACTGTGTCATCGTTCCTCTGCCATTTTCAATCTGTGATGCTTGCCTGCCGTTGCATCCGCGTGTATTATAGCGGTGAAAATAATTTCAGGACAATCGAAGCATATGACCACAACTATTTTTGTCGGCACAGAACTGGGGCTTTACCGGCTGGAAAAATCCACGCACGGCGAATGGCGTTCCCCACAAAACATCTTTCCGGGAAAACGAATTGCTGATATTGCAGTTTCATCCAATGCAGTTTTCGCGGCGGTGTCCGGCGAAGGCGTTTTTCGTTCGCAAGATTTTGGCGAAAGGTGGCTACCGGTGCTGGCGAGTTCGCCCACTTGCTTGCAAACCGACGCACATTTGTGGGTTGGTACGGCAAATTGCGAACTATTCCGCTCGCCCGATGGAGGCCACACATGGGAAGACCTCTCCCCTGCGCTGCAAGCGGCAAATGATGCCGATTTGTGGTACCCGCCCCCCTTCGCAGATGAACCGCAGATTTCAACCATTGCCATTTCTCCCGTCACGCAAACGGTGATGGTCGGCATAAAAAACGGTGGTGCAGTGTACTCGACCGATGGGGGCGCACACTGGTCACTCACCGATGATGCACTGGACGAAACCGTGCATCGTTTGCGAGCGCATCCGGTTTTGGCTCAATATTGGCTTGCCAGCACGGAAGCGGGTATCTTTTTTTCCGGCGATAATGGGCATAAATGGGAAGAAATGATGGAGGGT
>JANTHQ010000389.1 GCA_024762375.1 Anaerolineaceae bacterium | reverse complement strand
GTTCTCCCGCCAGCCGTACCCGCCGCCCATCGGGGAAAGTTTTCGGCACACCCGCATTGGCGAACATCAATCGCTGGTCGGCTTCCAGCGCGGCCACTGCCTCGGTGATGTTCACCGTGCCATCGGGTTGAAAACCGAATTGGCGGCGGCGCGGGCTGTCGAAAACAATGTACACCCCCAGCCACCACTGGTATGCCGGGCTGTCGGGGTTCAAAAAATCGGAATAGCGGCGGCTGTGGTTGAACCCGCCGAAACGAGTGTATGCCACCGCTTCGGTGGGATAGCCGACAATGTCCGACAGCGTTTGGCTCATCGTGCCCGCCGTCAGCGTGATGCGCGTCCAACCGGGGATACCGCGTCCGAAATCGACTGTGATGCCGCGCGCTTTCGCCGGGTTGGGTAATCGCTGCGACGCGAATCGCACCAGCGCGCTTTTAATGCCCGCGCGGTATCGTGCTGTGCCCGCTGCAGCGAGCACGCCACCGATAAGCCAGCCCATCGTAAATTTTTTCATCGTTTCACCTCTCCGGCAGACTATGGAGATTATACTGACCCGGCACGCGCCCCGCAAACGCAATTCTAAATTTAACATAACGAGTTGACATAGTACCAAAAGGCTAGTATAATGGGTTCAGACAGATGTCTCCGGGCAGCCAAAAGGGTTGTCTCAACTGACCAACGGCTATTTTATGGCAAAAAAGAAAAAACAATCAATCGCAACTTGGAGTTTTGACGATATCGGCAGCCAAATTTTACGGCATATCGCCGCTATTTTCGAAAGTTTGGCGCCATACCGGCAAGAATTGGGCAGCGCGCTGATGCTGGTCGTATCGGTGCTGGTGGTGCTCAACCTGCTTGGTTTCACCGGCGGCACAATCCCCACCGCACTGGGCAATCTGGCCGAAGGGCTTTTCGGTTGGGGCGCTATTCCGGTAATCATCCTGCTCAGCGGGTTGAGCATTTATACCATCGCCCAACTTTTTATGGAAGAACCCGCCGAACTTTCAATGGAAAAAATCATCGGTATTGAATTGATGACGCTTTCATTGTTGGTGGTGGTTCATTTTGTGTACCCCACCGATGACGCGCTGACACTGGCGCAGCATCACGGCGGCGGCGGGTATGTCGGCTGGGGGTTGGGCGCATTGGTCGCCGGGGCGCTGGGCCGATGGGGCGCGGTTGCAGTTTTTGGTGTGATTGGGTTGGCCGGACTCGGTTTGATTATCAACCTGAGCCGCGAAGATATCCAACGCATCAGCGACACGTTCACGCCCTCACCTGCGCCAGAACCGACACCCGAACCGGAAATCCCCGCACCGAGCGTCACCATTGCGCCGCCGGCTCCCCCTGCACCCGAACCGGTGGTATCACCACCACCGACACCGCGCCCGGCGGCACCGATATCCGCACCGCAACCGGCCATGAGCACGGATCAAGTCCGCCAAAGTGCCATATCATCACCATCTTTTGCCCTCCCACCGCTCGATTTGCTCGCGCCCGCCACCCCGAGCGCCACGCGCACGGTCAACGCCCGCCATCAAGCCGAAATCATCGAAGAGACACTGACCGGCTTCGGCGTTCCGGCAAAAGTGGTCGAAATCAATCCCGGCCCCACCGTGACACAATTTGGCGTAAAACCGGGGAAAATCGTGCGCAAAATGTCCGACGGCACCATCCGCGAGCAACGGGTGCGCGTCAGCAAAATTAATTCGCTGATAAACGATTTGGCGCTGGCGCTGGCAGCCGCCCCCATCCGCATCGAAACACCTGTGCCGGGGCGTCCCATCGTCGGCATTGAAGTACCCAATTCCGCCCTATCTGTCGTGCCATTGCGCGGCGCGATGGAAAGCAAAAATTATCAAAATGCCAAAGGAAAACTCCCCATTGCGCTGGGCAAAGGTGTCAATGGCTCGGTTGCAGTGATGGATTTGACCACACAACCGCACTTGCTGATTGCCGGGGCAACGGGTTCGGGCAAAAGTGTGTGCATCAATGCCACCATCATCAACTTGCTGCTGACCCACACCCCCGATGAATTGAAATTGTTGATGGTTGACCCCAAAATGGTGGAATTGACATCCTATAATGGCATCCCCCATTTGATTGCGCCGGTCGTCACCGATTTTGAGCAAGTGGCGGGCGCACTGGCATGGGTAACGCGCGAAATGGAACGGCGATACAAAGCCTTCGCCAAACTTGGCGCACGGAATATAGCCACCTATAACCAACGAATGCCCAAAGATGAAAAAATGCCGTTTATGGTGGTCATCATTGATGAGCTGGCGGATTTGATGATGCTCGCCGCTGATGAAATTGAACGGTATATCGCCCGAATTGCACAGATGGCACGCGCCACGGGCATTCATATGATTATTGCTACCCAACGCCCGTCCACCGACGTGGTGACGGGGTTGATTAAAGCCAACTTCCCGGCGCGAATCGCATTTGCGGTGAGCAGTCAGATTGACTCTCGGGTTATCATCGACACCCCCGGCGCAGAAAAATTATTGGGCAAAGGCGATATGCTCTATCAAGCGCCGGATTCGCCAAAATTGGCACGCTTGCAGGGTTGTTTCGTCTCCGATGCGGAGATTAAAAATGTGGTTCACTATTGGAAATGGGCGGGCGGGTCATCCTCCGGTGAAACCTCCATCGGTGGCGGCAGTACCGCGTCGAATTACGGCGGCGCTGTCTCACCAACCTCCCCCGCAGCGGCAACGTCCTCATATTCCCCATCATCTTCTGCACCCGCCCCCCCATCTGCCGCAGCAGGCGAACAAGAGCGTATGCCGTGGGCCGATATTTTGGAAGAATCCAAGAAAGACGATATGTTGGAACGCGCCACAAAACTCGTCGTCGAAACCCAGCGCGCCAGCACATCATACCTGCAGCGAAAACTCGGCATCGGCTATCCGCGAGCCTCACGGTTGATGGATCAACTGGAAGAAGAAGGCGTGGTCAGCCCGCCGAACCGGCAGGGTGCACGTGAAGTCCTGTGGTCGCCGGAAACGCCGGAAGACCCCGCCGCGCCCGAACCATCTGCCGCCGCGACAGAGCCCGTCGAGCCGGATGTGGACGACGATTTCGACCCAACCGAATACTAAACG
>JANTHQ010000388.1 GCA_024762375.1 Anaerolineaceae bacterium | reverse complement strand
TTTGAAAAATCATCGCTCAACCCGATGAAATCGGGGTCAAACGCCGAAAGATAGGTTCGCAGTTTTTCGGGGGTATCGCGGTCGGGGTCAACCGAAATGAAAACAAAATGCACCCGGTCGCGCCCCGTCTCCAGCAAATCGAGCGCTTTTTTCACATCGATTACGGTGGTGGGACACACATCGGGGCAAAAAGTGTACCCAAAATAGATGAGGGTTATATCGCCGCGCAAATCGCTGAGGTGGAACGGTTCTTCTGTTTGCGCGGAACGGAGCGAAAAATCGGGAATCGGCTGCGGGGGGTCGTACACTGTGCCAGTATATTCATAGCCGCCGCACGCCGTCAGCACACCGGCCGCCAGCAGAAAAAAAACGCCAAGCGTGAATAGTCGCCATTTTCTCATCGTCCCGTCCCGTTATTTTCAATTGTGCGCCCGCCACCCGTGCGCCACATCAGTGCCTTGCCGATGGCGGATTGAATTTCAGAAGAAACGAATGGTTTCATCACCAACAGAAAGTCAGGTTTGCGCTGAATTTCTTCCATCGTCTGCGTATCGGTAAACGCGGTGACGAACACCACCGGAATGCCGGCCTCCGTTTCGATGACCCGCGCCGCCTCCAAACCCGTCATTTCAGTTTTCAGCCGCAAATCCATCAGCACCACATCCGGTTTTTCAGCCAATGCCAGCGCGATGGCATCTTCGCCGGTATCGGCAACCCCGGCGACGGTGTATCCCATTTCTTCCAACCGATATGTCAGGTCCATCGCCACGATACTTTCATCTTCCACAATTAAAACTGCTGGGGGTGATTTTGGGTTTGATGCACTCATGCGTTTTCCTTTTCTGCGGGAAATGTTGTTCATTCATTAACCATTGACGGTAACTTAAACGCAGCAGCAATTTGTGCGTTCATTATACCACACTTTTGCCAGACAGATAACATTTTGTTACCATGCAGTTATGAACCCACACACCGAACGATTTTTACAGCGACGTATATTTTTTACGTTGGGATTGCTGGTGGTCATTGTGACCGGCGGCACGCTGGGGTACCACCTGATTGAGGGCTGGTCGATACTCGATTCGCTGTATATGACGGCCATCACGCTGACCACTGTCGGTTTCGGCGAGTTACACCCGTTGTCTCCGGCGGGACGGGTATTCACCATCGTGCTGATTGTCGGCGGGTTGGGCATTTTGGGGTTCATTTCATCGGCGCTGGTCAATTCGCTGGCATCCGGAGAATTGCGCGAGCGATTTTTGTCACGGCGGAGGAAACAAATGTTGGAAAAACTTCGAGACCACGATATTGTCTGCGGATTTGGCAGAATGGGGCAGCATGTCTGCAACGAGCTGGCTCAGCAGGAAAAACCTTTCGTTGTTATTGATGCTGACCCCGCAAAAGTGACGCAAGCCGCAGAAATGGGTTATATCGTTTTGCAGGGCGACGCCACAATGGAAGAAACGCTGATAAAAGCAGGCGTCCACCGCGCACGGGGACTGTTCGCGGTCATCAATTCTGATGCCAGCAATGTTTTCACCGTGCTGACGGCGCGGGCGCTGGAACCGGATCTCATCATTGTGGCACGGGTCAATGAAAATGAAACCATCTCAAAACTGAAACGTGCCGGCGCAAACGAAGTGATTTCGCCGTATTTGATTGGCGGACGGCGGATGGTGCATTATATGGAACAGCCGGGTGTGGTCGATTTTTTGGATGTGGTGATGCGCTCATCAGAACTGGAACTGCGGATGGAAGAAGTTGCCATCACCCCCGAATCGCCGCTGGCGGGCAAAACGCTCGGCGAGGCGGCGCTGCGTTCCACCTGCGGCGTGAACGTGCTATCGCTGCATCTTCCCGATGAAGGATTGATTACCAACCCGGGCTCTGACACAGTCCTGACCATCGGCACACACTTAATCGCATTGGGCACAAAAGAGCAACTGAAAAAACTGGAACAAATCACCAAACGAGTCGTCTCACAGCACAAAATCACAGGCGTACACAATGACACACACAGCAGTTAAAGCCACGGCACCCGGGAAAATCATCCTGTTTGGCGAGCACTCGGTGGTGTATGGGCAGCCCGCCATCGCCGTGCCGGTTTCGCAGGTGCGAGCAACATGCACCGTGCGCGAAAATTCGGCGGGAACGGGCATTCTGCTCAACGCGCCCGATATTGACCGCCGCGAATATCTTTCGGCGGCCGGTGAAAATGACCCGCTGGCGCTGGTGGTTCGCCGCACACTGGACGCGCTCGGCGTGGATGCGCCATCGCTGGAAATCACCGTCACATCCACCATTCCGATTGCCTGCGGGTTGGGTAGCGGTGCGGCAATTTCCGCCGCCATCATCCGCGCGCTGGGAGAATTTTTCCGCCGCCCGTTTGAATCGCAAACCGTTTCGGATATCGCTTTTGAAGTGGAGAAAATCTATCACGGCACGCCATCCGGCATTGATAACACGGTGGTGGCATTCGCCCAGCCGATTTTTTTCACCAAAGGACAGCCCATCGAGCGGTTGACGGTCGGCGCACCGCTGACATTTGTTATCGGCGATACGGGCATCAAAAGCCCAACCTATAAAGTTGTCGGCGATTTGCGTGCCCGCCGAACGGAAAATCCGGCGGCGTTTGACCCGATTTTCGCGGAGATGGGCACGCTGGCGCGGAATGCACGCGCGGCAATTGAGCGCGGGGATGCGGCATCGGTGGGGCAATTGATGGGGGAGAATCACGCCATTCTGCGAAAGTTGGGCATTTCGCACCCGATGCTGGATGCGCTGGTCGGGGCGGCGATGGATGCGGGCGCGCTCGGCGCGAAACTGTCGGGCGCGGGATGGGGCGGCAATATGATTGCGCTGGCGACGCCCGATTCGGCAGCGAAAATCGGTGCGGCGCTGGCATCGGCGGGCGCGAAACGGGTCATCAAAACGGTGGTGCGGTGACATTGACAATTACGCTGTTTTGAGTATGATAGGGGCAATTGGACCGGTGGCGGAATAGGCAGACGCAGAGGACTTAAAATCCTCTGTCCGCAAGGACGTGTGGGTTCGAGTCCCACCCGGTCCACCAAAAACCCCGGCTGCACCGGCGCAGTCGGGGTTTTTATTTTTT
>JANTHQ010000387.1 GCA_024762375.1 Anaerolineaceae bacterium | reverse complement strand
GACCGCGTTTGCGAGCGGTGCGGCACGCCGGTCATCAAAAAGAATCTGAACCAGTGGTTTTTCAAAATTACCGATTATGCCGATGAACTGCTGGACTTTTCCAAACTGAATTGGCCCGAACGGGTGAAAATCCTGCAGCGCAATTGGATTGGTCGCAGTGAAGGCGCGGAAGTCGTTTTCAAAACCGAAATCGGCGGGCACGAGCTGCCCGTGTTCACCACCCGCCCCGACACACTGTGGGGCGCGACATTCATGGTGATGGCGCCGGAGCATCCGCTGGTGCAGGAACTGGTTTCAGATGAACAGCGTGCCGCTGTGGAAGAGTATATCGCCGTTTCCACCCGCCAAACCGACATCGAGCGGCTGTCCACCGAGAAAGAAAAAACGGGTGTGTTCACCGGCGCGTATACCATCAACCCCGTCAACAACGCCCGCATTCCCATCTGGATTGCCGATTATGTGCTGATGGGTTACGGCACGGGGGCAATCATGGCGGTTCCCAGCGGCGACGAGCGCGACTTCGCCTTTGCCAAAAAATATAATCTGCCCATCACGGTGGTCATCGAACCGCCAAACTGGGATGGCGGCGAACTGACCGAGGCATACACCGGCCCCGGCAGAATGATAAACAGTGGGCAATTCGATGGCACGGTTTCGCTGGCGAAATACAGTTTCGATGAATGGACGCCGGAAGTTGCCGCCGAATACGGCCTGCCCGCCGACATCACCGCCGAAAATGAGGGTCGGCACGTGGTGACCCGTTGGCTGGAAGAACAGGGCATCGGCAAATTTGCCGTCACCTATCGTCTGCACGACTGGCTCATCAGCCGCCAGCGGTATTGGGGCGCGCCCATCCCGATGATTACCTGCCCGAAATGCGGTATCGTCCCCGTGCCCGCCGAAGAACTGCCCGTGTTGCTGCCCGATGATGTCGAATTTCTGCCCACCGGCGAATCGCCGCTGAAATTCCACGACGGTTTCCGCAAAACCACCTGCCCGCAGTGCGGCGGTCCCGCCGAACGCGAAACGGACACGATGGACACATTCATGTGCTCCAGTTGGTATCAGTATGCCTACATGGATCCGCATTGGAAAGAGAACGAGCCGCTATCGCTGGACGATATTCCGTTCAATCCGGAAGAGGGCAACTATTGGCTGCCGGTTGACCAATATACCGGCGGGGTGGAACATGCCACCATGCATCTGCTGTACACCCGATTTTTCACCAAAGCGATGCGCGATATGGGGTTGGTGGATTTCGATGAGCCGATGGTGTCGCTTTTCAATCAGGGCATCATTTTGGCGGAAGATGGCAAACGGATGAGCAAAAGCCGCGGGAATGTGGTCAACCCTGATGATTTTGTGAAAATGTACGGCGCAGACACCGTGCGCGGCTATCTGATGTTCGGCTTCCGTTGGGAGCAGGGTGGCCCGTGGAGCAGCACCGGCATTTTGGGCGTCTATCGTTTTCTGGAAAAAGTGTGGGATACCGTGCTCACCCCGCCCGCCGAAATTTCCGGCGAACCGTCTGCCCGCCAACTGCGCGAACTGAAACGGAAACAGCACCAAACCATCGAACGGGTGAGCCGCGATTTGGAAGATTTTTCATTCAACACGATGGTCGCCGCGCTGATGGAATATAACAACTACCTGCAAAAAGCGAAAAGCACAGCGGTGGTCAACACCCCCGATTGGCGGGAGGCGGTGGAAACGCTGGTGCTGCTGATGGCGCCCGGTTTCCCGCACATCACCGAAGAGATGTGGCAGCGGCTGGGTTATTCTGAAAGCGTGCATGTGCAGACGTGGCCGCAGTGGGATGCCGAGCTGGCAAAAGAAGATGAAATCACTGTGGTGGTGCAGATTAACGGCAAAGTCCGAGAGCGGTTCAACGCCCCCGCCGATGTGGATAGCGACACCGCCATCAGCACCGCAAAATCACTCCCCGGCGTGAAAAAGTACACCGACGGCAAAACTATCATCAAGGAAATTTACGTGCCGGGAAAACTGGTCAATATTGTGGTAAAATAGCGATTGGTTGATTGGTTATTGGCGATTGGGGATTGGAAAACATTGGCACTGAATTTAATCTCCAATTACCAATCTCCAATCAACCAATCAGCCAACCTTCAACCAACCGGGAGGTTATTATGCAAAAATCCATTATCCATACCGAAAAAGCACCGGCGGCAGTGGGGCCATATTCGCAGGCAACCCGCGCCGGCGAACTGGTGTACACTGCCGGGCAAATCCCGCTTGACCCCGCCAGCGGCAAAATGGTCGAAGGCGGCATCGAATCGCAGACTCGGCGCGCGCTGGAAAACCTGCAAGCCGTGCTGGAAGCGGCGGGTGCGGGGCTCGACACCGTGCTGAAAACCACCGTCTTTTTGCAGGACATGGGCGAGTTTGGCGCGATGAATGCTGTGTATGCCGAGTTTTTCCCCGAAAACCCGCCCGCTCGCAGCGCGGTGCAAGTGGCGGCACTGCCGCTCGGCGCGCGCGTGGAAATCGAAGCGGTGGCACTGGCAAAATAGCGACAGATTCGCCGCAACCATACAGCCAACTCAGGGACAGAGCATCGCTCTGTCCCTTTTTGTCAAAGCCACAAACAGAATGGTTGTACCTGAAAACGAATCAATTTAATATTTCCGGCACTTATGGTATAATTTTGTTGGGTTTCACAATCAGAGAATTGAAATTGCCATTGGACCACTCGACTATTGATGACCAAACCTTGATAAAACTGGTTGCTCAGGCAACACCCGACGCGCTCGAAGAGCTATATCGGCGCTATAACCGATTGGTTTATAGCCTCGCGCTGAATATTGTGACGGAGCGCACAGCGGCAGAAGAAATCACGCTCGATATTTTCACCAAAGTGTGGGAAAAAGCCGCCACGTATCGCCCGGAGCGGGCACAGGTAAAAACGTGGCTGGTCAGTTTGACACGCAATCGTGCCATCGACTGGTTGCGCCGCGAGGGGGTTCGCGTGGATGGCAGCAGTGTCAGTTGGACACAAATTTTGCCGGAGAATTCGCCGCCGTCCACCAGTAATCCGGTGCGCGATACCGAAGCCAAATTTCAGCAGGAACGAATTCGGGCTGCTGTGGCGCAACTTCCGC
>JANTHQ010000386.1 GCA_024762375.1 Anaerolineaceae bacterium | reverse complement strand
GGGCAGCTTTTTGGGATGTATTTTTTCTCCCATGTCCTTTTGGTTTGGGTTTTGCCATAAGCCTGCTCCCTTCAACGATACAGATTGCCTGATTATACTCGCATCATTCAATTTTTTGTAATTTTGGGGTGTGCTTTTTTTCTCAAACAGAAGCAGGAGAGTATGTCCGGTTGAACAATACTCTCCTGCCTCAAAAGGGAGGGAATGGGTAATTTAACTTTCGCCGAGCAATTGGTTAAACGATTGCTCGAATTGTGCAACGCCCGGATACCCCGGCACATTTGCCAAAACCTGCCCGGTGGCATCCAACAGAACAAAAGTGGGGGTTGCGCGCACCCCATACGTTTGAAGCACGTTTCGTGCGGCAGAATCATCAACATTTACACGCACAAAATCAATCTTTCCTGCATATTTTTCGCCAAGGTTCACGACCTCAGGCATCGCCCGTTGGCAGGTCGGTCACCAGTCGGCGTGGAACATCACCAGCGTGGGATGCCCCGATGCGCCCGTTTCGGCGCGTGCCAGCGCGGTGGGGTCGCTATTTGCGCCAAGGTACGTTGTTTCTCTATCGGTGATGGCGATACCGCCCGTTACACCCTCTGCCGCAGAAGCGTTATCAGCGGCCGGTGGAGTTTTTGTCACCTGAAATACCGATGACATGCCAAACGCCAGCAGTCCCAACACAGCCAGCCCGACCACACCCAGCAATATTGCATTACTGTTCGATTTTTTCGCTTTGGTTTTGCCCTGAACTTTTTTTGATGCCATAAATTACCTCCAACGTTGGATTTTCACTCTCTCCATTATACCCGATTTTCACCTTTGTTCTGTAAGCTAGATCACCATACGCAAATCCGACATGGAATTTGACGGAAATTTGTCGGCAATCCGCCAACATATCGTCGCGATTCGTGATATAATGGAAATATATTCATCATTCGCCATTCGTAACTTGCCATGCGCCGATTATTTCTGTTGATTGCCATTTTGATATTCGCGGCGGGGATTGCCATCCATCGCTGGTTGCTGGTCGATTTGCCCCACCCCGACCAACTCTACCGCCACGCCTCCGCACCATCCACAAATATTTTTGACCGGAACGGCACGCTGCTCTACCAAATCAACGACCCGCACCAGGGCTACCACACCCCGCTGGCGCTGGATGACATCCCGCAAACGTGTGTGAATGCCACCGTCGCTACCGAAGACGCCACGTTTTTCAGCAATCCCGGCTTTGACACCCGCGCCATGCTGCGCGCGCTGGTCGGCAATCTCCGCGAGCGGGAAATTGTCAGCGGGGCGAGCACCATCACCCAGCAATTGGCGCGTAATTTGCTCTTTTCGCCGCAGGAACGGACGGAAATCAGCCTGACGCGCAAACTGCGCGAAGTGATTCTGGCGTGGCGGCTGACCCAATCGTACAGCAAAAATGAAATTCTGACCCTTTATCTGAATGAAACCTATTACGGCAATCTGGCATTCGGTATTGAAGCTGCCAGCCGGACATATTTCGGCAAGTCCGCCGCCGAGTTGGACACCGCCGAATGCGCGCTGCTGGCGGGACTGCCGCAGAGTCCGGCGGCATACAATCCGCTGGAAAACCCCGATACGGCGCGAGCGCGGCAGGCGGATGTACTGCGGCTGATGGCGGAACACGGGTTCATTTCCACCGCCGATGCAGATGCCGCCGCCCGCGAGCCGCTGAAATTCGCCGCCGTCCCCTTCCCCATCGAAGCGCCTCATTTTGTGATGTATGTGCGCGGGCAGTTGGAACGCCGGTTCGGGCTGGAGGCAATCTACACGAAGGGATTGCAAGTTTACACCACTCTCGATTTGAATGTGGAACGCGCCGCCGAGCAAGCTGTGCGCCATCGGCTGGCGCAATTATCGGAAACGAAAGATGGTCTTCCCGCCAAAAATGTGCGAAATGCCGCCGTGGTGGTGCTGAAGCCCGGTTCGGGCGAAGTGCTGGCGATGGTCGGCAGTCCGGATTATTTCGACCCGCGGATTGACGGCGCGGTGAATGCCACCGTCGCCCGGCGGCAGCCCGGTTCATCCATCAAACCGATAACCTATGCCGCCGCGTTCGACCCCGCTTTCGCCGAAAAATACGGCTATTCGCCGCTAACACCTGCCAGCATGATGATGGATGTTCGCACGGCATTTGTCACCCGCGAAGGGCGGCCGTATGTGCCGCAGAATTACGACCGCACGTGGCACGGGCCGGTGCTGCTGCGGCAAGCGCTGGCGCAGAGCATGAATCTGGTGGCGGTGAAAGTGCTCGATTATGTCGGATTGGACGCGATGACCGATCTGGCGCGACAATTGGGTATCACCACTTTCGATGACGCCGACCGTTTCGGGCTGGCGCTGACGCTCGGCGGGGGGGAAGTGCGGCTACTGGAACTGACCGGCGCGTATGCCGCCTTCGCCAGCGGGGGGTATCGGGTGGAACCAACCACCATTTTGCGCGTGACCGATTCTTCTGGCACAGAATTGTATCGCCGTGAAAATACACCCGGCGCGGCGGTGATGGATGCGCGCACAGCATATCTCATCACCGATATTTTGAGCGATAATTTCGCCCGTGCGCCCGCGTTCGGCGAAGGAAGTGCGCTGCGGCTCGACCGTCCTGCCGCCGCCAAAACCGGCACCACCACCGATTTTCGGGACAATTGGACGGTGGGCTATACTCCCGATTTTGTGACCGGCGTGTGGGTCGGCAATGCGGACAATGAGCCGATGAAACACGTGACCGGTATCACCGGCGCCGCGCCCATTTGGAACGATGTGATGCGCGAACTGCACCGCGATTTGCCGCCGCGCGATTTCCCCCGCCCCGACGGGCTGGTGGAAAAAACGGTGTGCGCGGTGAACGGGCTGCTGCCATCGGCGGGGTGTTCGCAGCAGGTGGACGAACTGTTCATCGCCGGAACGGAACCCACGCAGATGGATGACTGGCACCGGAAAATCGCCATTGACCGCCGCACCGGGCTTTTGGCGGGGGATAATTGCCCGCCGGAAGTCACCGTTTCGCGCTGGTTCACTCTCTACCCGTCCGAGGCTGGGCAATGGGTGGAAAAGAATCTCACGCGCCAACCGCCGCGGGAGTTTTCGCCGTTGTG
>JANTHQ010000385.1 GCA_024762375.1 Anaerolineaceae bacterium | reverse complement strand
GGCTGGTGTCGCGGGTGGCACGGTTGCGTTCGGAAGATGAACGGCTTGATAATTTGGCAGACCCGTCAACATTGGGGGCATTTGATGAAAATGACCCCAAATCGATGGCAAAGTTTATGAAAACGATGACCCGCGAATTGGGCGATGAAATCGGCGACGAGCTGGGGCCGGAGTTCGATGAGGTGGTTGACCGGTTGGAAAAAGGGCAATCGCCGGAAGAGATCGAAAAAGAAATGCCGGAACTCGGTGAGGGGATGCCGGGCGGTGGCGGTGGCGCCGATGATGACTGGTTCGGCTAGAAGCATTTTACTTTCAATCTGAAACCCACAAGCGATGAACTCACTATGAATTTGGAAATCAAACCAATTCGGTCACTCTTCGATTTAAAGCGTGTCCACGATATTCAACGGCAAACTTGGGGCTATCGAGATTTGATGGTCATCCCATACACCCAGCTCATTTCCGCGCAGCACAGCGGTGGCACGCTATTGGGCGCGTATGTCGATGGCGTTTTGGTTGGATTTGTGTACGGCTATCTCGGTATGTCGGGCGGAAGTCTGTATCTGTTCAGCCAGCGAATGGGCGTGTTGCCCAATATGCAGAGCAAAGGCATCGGCATGGCGCTGAAACTGGCACAACGGGAACAAATGTTGCGTCAGGGCATTGACCTCATCGTATGGACATACGACCCGTTGCTTGGCAAAAACGCAATGCTCAACATCGAAAAACTGGGCGGCATCGTGCGCACATACGTCCGCGAAATTTACGGGCGGGTGGAAAACCCGCTGCAAATCGGGCTGGCGACGGACCGTTTTCTGTGCGAATGGCATTTGCTCAGCGACCGCGTGCGTGACCGCATTCATCACCCGCACGCCGCGCCCAAACCGGGCGAATGGCTCGATAACGAAAATTTCCGGCTGGTGAATTACGCCAATTGGGATAGCGACCTGCCGCGGCCCATCGCCGCCGATTTGGAATTGGATGACCCGGTGCTGCTGGTGCAAGTGCCGTCAAATATCCGCGCCATCAAACACCGAGATTTATCGGTTGCACGGGGCTGGAGTTCCACCACCCGCCAAATTTTCGAATCGTATTTCAAACGCGGGTATGTGGTTACCGGTTTTGCCAGCGACAAAAAATTGAACAAACCCAACGTCTATAAATTAGAAAAAACGTCCATCGCCTCGACAGTTGATTTCTCTTCGTGGGTGTCCGGTATCGAAACAGAAGACGATGAGCAGGATGAAATGTCGGCGGCGGCATAATTGTGGGTGACGGGTATGCAGCATATTTTCCTTTCGCCCCATTTGGATGATGCCGTGTTGTCGTGTGGCGGCACACTGGCTCGATTGAAACGGCAATCGGCGGCAGTGACGGTTGTTTCAATTTTTGCCGGGCGGGTGGAAAACACCGAACCGCTTTCGCCATTTGCCGCCGCGATGCACCAACTTTGGGGCGCACCATCCGATGTGATCGCTCTGCGCCGTGCCGAAGACCGTGCGGCGCTGCAACATTTTGGGTTACAACCGCGATGGCTTTCATTCAAAGATGCCATTTACCGCGGGCAACCGGCGCGCGGCGAGTGGTATTACACTGACAACGCCGGTTTGTTTGGCCCGGTGCATCCCGCCGAGCGCGATTTGCCGCGAACCGTCGCCGCCGCACTGCGAGACTTTTTGCGCGGGGAAAATTGTTTCGATGCCCCCGCCACATTTTACGTGCCGCTGGCAATCGGCCATCATGTTGACCACCAAATCGTTCGGGCGGCGGCGAAATTTCTGGTTCGCCCCGGCGACACGGTGTTTTTTTATGAAGATTATCCGTATGTTCAGTGGAATCCCGCTGATAGAGACCCGGCTGTGCGCGAAACTGCTGCACAGTGGGGTATGACTGCGCTCCGCGAAAAATCAATTTCGCTGACCGGCGCGGATGTGGAAACAAAAATTGCCGCCATCGCCGAATACCAATCGCAACTGGCGATACTTTTCGGCGGGGAAACGGACATGCGCGAGCAAGTGCGTACCTTCACTGCCGGAGACGAACACCCGGCAGAAAAATTCTGGGAAAGAGAAGATAATTCATAATAATGCAGAAAAAACCACTCATTTTGATAACCAACGATGACGGAATTGAATCGCCGGGGCTGCATGCTGCGGCAGAAGCAGTTGCCCCGCTGGGTGATGTTTTGATTGTTGCGCCACACCGCCAGCAATCGGCGGCGGGACGGAGCTACCGCGAAGTGACCGACCGCACGGTGTATCGTCATCCGTTTAAAATTAACGGGCACACAGTGACGGCGTTCAGCATTGATGGCACACCGGCGCAGGTAACGGTAAAAGGCGTGCTCGATTTTGCCGACCGCCCGGTATCGCTGGCAATCAGCGGTATCAATTTCGGCGAGAATGTCGGTTCGGGCATTGGTTCATCGGGCACGGTTGGCGCGGCGCTCGAAGCGGCGACGCTCGGCATTCCGGCGCTGGCAGTCAGCCTACAAACCCCGCGAGAATACTATTTCAGCCATTCCACGGATGTGGATTTTTCGGCGGCGGCATATTTTACCCGCTATTTTGCCGAGAAAGTTTTGGGTGGGTTTGCTTTCCCCTTCGATGTGGATGTGCTGAAAATTGACGTGCCGACAGATGCCACGCCCGAAACGCCGTGGCGGGTAACGACCGTTTCGCGCCAGCCATATCATTACGGCGTGCCGTCGCGCCCGGAAAACCGCGGCAAAATGGTTGACCCCGGCTACGATACCCGCGTCGAGTTGGAAACGCTGGAACCTGATTCGGATATTTATGCGCTGGTGGTAGATAAAGTGGTATCGGTTGCACCCATCAGCCTGAATATGACCTCCCGCGTGGATTTGCGGACATTGCAATCGAAATTGAATGGAGACAAGAAAAATGACCCAAGTTAGCCATAAACCTCGTGATATTGATGTGGATATGAAAGCGCGCGAAGTGCGCATCGAGTGGACAGACCACCATCGCAGCACATTCAGTTTCGATTTGCTGCGAGACCAGTGCCCGTGCGCCGTGTGCGATGAAGAGCGCAAAAAAGCAGCAGAAGAACCGCTGTTCATTCGGCCGCACGTTACCGGCGAATTGCTCCCCGACCGCCCCGCCGAG
>JANTHQ010000384.1 GCA_024762375.1 Anaerolineaceae bacterium | reverse complement strand
GTTAAAAAAGTAATGCCAGATATTATAGCCGCAAAACAAAATGTTACAAGGGTGATTTAAAATGCAAACACCCCGAATTGCATGGGGTGTTTGCGGAGGTGGGATGAAACAGAAAACTGGTGATTGGCAGGGTATGATGCGTTATGCGCGCGCGAAGGGGTGTGGTTGTTGCCGCCGGTTTACGGTCGAAAAACGGCGGGTGCTGTGGTGTGTGCGCTGGGCCATCATCGAGGGTGCTTCGATGCGGTCTTGACTGACAATGTCCCACAGACGCTTTTGCGCGACAGCGCGCGTTTCTTTTTCGGAATAACCCAATAACTTTTTCAATAATGCCATGAGAGTCTCCCTTTTCGGGTTGCAATAGTACTGTTGGTTCAGGTACTTTATTCCTATAACGTTATGTCCATTATAACAGGAAAAAATAATTTGTCAAGTTGTTTTTTGAAATTCATAGTACCACAGTCCTGAAATGAGGCAGCGTATGAGTTCAACCCTTTATAACCCACAGTTGGAAGGTGATCCATTTTTGTGGCGAGCCGGCGAAACGGGCATTTTGCTGTTTCACGGATTGACCGCCACCCCCGCCGAAGTGATCCCACTGGCAAAGTTTCTGCATTTGCAGGGGTACACCGTGGCGGGACCATTGCTACCCGGACACGGCACCACCCCCGATGACCTGAATCGGGTGCGCTGGCAAGAATGGGCAGACACTGCCGAATCCTCTTACCGCCATTTGCGGGGCATATGCCGCATGGTGGTGGTCGGCGGCGAATCGACCGGCGCGCTGCTGGCACTGTATCTGGCTGCCCGCCACCCCGAAATCACGGCGGTGCTGGCGTATGCGCCGGCCATCCAACTCGCGCTCAGTCGCCGCGATGTGTTGAAAACTTACATCGCTGCGCCGTTCATCCACGCCGTACCGAAACCGGGACTGGGTGGACCCGGCTCGGATTTGTGGCAAGGGTATCCCGTCAATCCACTGCGGGGCGTTATTCAATTGTTTAAATTGCAGAAAGCTATTCGAGGAATGCTGGGGCAGGTTCGCCAACCGCTATTGGTGATTGAAGGCGCAAACGACAAAACGATTTCGCTGGACAGTGCCGAAATCATCGCTCAAAATGTGGCTTCGCGGGAAATTGAGCGGCATATGATGCCAAAATCCGGCCATGTGGTTTTGTTGGACAGCGAACGCGAGCAGGTGTTCAATATCACCCTGAATTTTCTGGAGCGGATTTTGCCATCAGGGTGAAAGGGGAAGCCCCAGCCATTGCAGAATCACCACAATCAGCGGGGCGATGAACAGCGCGGGCAGGAAATTTCCCACCCGAATGCGTTTGATGTCCAGCAGCAGCAACCCGATGCCCATAATGAGCACGCCGCCGGTTGCGCTCAACTCGATGACGGCGGGTGTTTCGGCGGAAATGTGGGTCAGGTTCGCACCGAAAAAATGCGCCAGCAGGCTCAACCCGCCCTGATAGACCAGCACGGTCACTGTGGAAAAAAGCACGCCCACCCCCAGTGACGCCCCAAACGCCAGCGATGCGAACCCGTCGAGCATGCTTTTTACCGCTAGCGGCTGGTAGTTGCCGGTCAGCCCATCCAAAATTGAGCCGACCACCGTCAGCGGACCCACACAGAAAATCAGGCTGGACGTGACAAACGCCCGGGTGAGCGATTTCGCCGGGGTGCTGTCGCCTGCGGGTTGAAACCGGTTTTCCAGCCAACGTCCCACCGCTTCCAGCCCGTCTTCGATGCGCCACCATTCACCCAACACGCCGCCGAGCAGCACACTGCCCATCACAATCAGCACATTTTGGGTGGAAAGCGCCATACTGATGCCCACCAGCAGCGTCACCAACCCAAGCCCGTGCATCACTGTCTCTCGCATTTTTTCCGACAGACGGTGTCCCAGCACCAAACCCAGCGTGCCGCCCAAAAATATTGCAATAATGTTGATGATTGTTCCGGTCATAGGGATTTATGGTTTCCAGTTTCAAGTCCCAAGTCTCCGGTTGTGCCCAATGACAGAGGACAAATGACGAGTGACGAATGACGAATGACAAATTTCCCCCATTGTAATGATATTGTCGCAACGCGTCAATTTTATGTTTGGCTGTGAATCAGGGTATAATATAAAAAACCCGTTACATCGAAAACACACCCCGGCGGGATTTCGCAAAAAGGAGAATGTTATGGGCGGCGAAAACACGTTCGACCTGCCGTTGTTTCCATTGAATGTGGTGTTGTACCCCGGCATGCTACTGCCGCTGCATGTTTTTGAACCACGCTACCAAGCAATGGTGAATGATACCATGCAGGGTTCGCAATCGTTCGGGGTGGCGTTGATTGCCGAAGGGACGCAAGAGGGGGATTTGCACGTTGCCCCGCGTCGAATCGGCACGGTGGCGAAAATTGCCCAGTTGCAGCATTTGGATGAAGAGCGGATGAATTTATGGGTTGTCGGCGCAGAGAAAATTGAAATTTTAAATTATGCACCGTGCGATGATGATTATCTGGTGGGGCAAGTGCGTGTTTTGCACGATGTGCCGGGTGACGCCCGGTCGTTTGCCGGGCAGATTGGTTCGCTGCGGCAACGATTCAAAACGTATATTGAATTGAAATTGACGTTGAACGCCCATGACCCGCACAGTGTCGAATATCAATTTTCGGGTGAACCGGAACCGTTTTCATATCAAATTGCCAGTTTGCTGGACATCAGTTTGGCAGAAAAACAATCGCTGCTGGAGATGGATGATGTTTCGCGGCGGTTGAACACAGAAACGGACATTCTGGCGCGCGAAATTGAACATTTGCAGGAATTGCTGAAAACGCATTTGGTGCCAAAAACGCAATCACTGCCGTGGGGCGGCGAAGTGAATTTGAATTGACTGTCGCTGCGAGTGGTTAAAAATTTGGAGAAAGTATAGTTTTCAATGAGCGTTTTGCCTCCTCCCCCTGCCCCCTCCCCCAATTTGGGGGAGGGGGAACAAAGGGGGTGCGCGAGGGGGACAAAGTCTCCCTCGCGCTCTCTCCCGCCCCCCTTCCCCAGCGGGGAAGGGGGGATACAGGGGGGATGGGGTGAATCAAAACCGAGGGCTCTGCCGATAATGAATTCGATCTCTCGAACGCTCTGTGGGACAGCGTGAATTGAA
>JANTHQ010000383.1 GCA_024762375.1 Anaerolineaceae bacterium | reverse complement strand
CGCCACCAAACTTTTCACGTCTTCCTGCACCAGCGCCACCAGCGCGGCATACAAAATACCGATTATCGCCAGCACGGAAAGAAGCGGTGCCCAATATGCCATCCCTGCGGGGAAAAGCGGGTTGGCAAACCGCAGATAGCCATACGTTCCCATTTTCAACAAAACGCCTGCCAGCAAAACCGAACCGGCGGTTGGGGCTTGCACGTGCGCGGCGGGCAGCCACGTGTGCAGCGGGAAGAGCGGCACTTTAATGGCAAACGCCAGCGCGAAGGCGAAGAAAAGCCAAATTTGCGTGCCCGCCGGCATCGCCGCGGAATTGAGCAACGTTGGCAAATCGCTGGTTCCGGCGTGCAGGTAAACCACGATGGTGGCAATGAGCATCAATGTGGAACCGACGAAGGTATACAGCACAAACTTCACGGCGGCATACACTCGGCGATCGCCGCCCCACACACCGATGAGCAGCGCCATCGGGATGAGGCTCGCTTCCCAAAAGGCATAAAACAGGAATAAATCGAGCGAGACGAACACGCCAATCATCGCTGTTTCCATCAGCAGCATCATCACCATGTACGCTTTTACTTGTTTGGTGATGGCCGTCCACGAGCTGAGCACCGCGATGGTTGAAAGCAACGTGGTCAGCAACACGATGAACAGGCTGATACCGTCAATGCCGACATGATAGTTGATGCCCAAACTGGGTATCCACGGGATATTTTCCTCAAACTGAAAACCCGCACCCGGAATGAAGGCAAAATAGAGCGGCAACGACATCGCCAGCACAATCAGCGTGGTTACCAGCGTGACGGTTTTGATGGTTTTCTCTTGCGCGGCGGGGATGAACAACAGCGCCAACACCCCCAACAGCGGCACAATCAGCATTGCAGAAATTAACGGAAACCCAAGTTGATTCATAATGGTTACAACCTTATCAATTGGAGTTTTTTAAAACTACCCATAGAAACAAACTATCGCAGGAAGAAATACGCGCCAATGACAATCGCGCCGACAAAAATCGAAACGACATAATTGCGAACATACCCGGTCTGCCAGCGCGCGGCGATGCCCCCCAGCCAGCCCACCGTTTTGGCAGAACCATCCACCAACACCGCATCAATCACGCCCATATCAACCACTTTCGCCAAGAATCGCCCCAACCCTTTGGCGGGATTGACAAACAGCGCATCGTAAATTTCATCCACATAATATTTGTGAACCAGCAAATCATACGCCCATCCCGCCGATTGCGCGGTGCGTTCGGCAATTTTCGGATTGCGCAGATACACCCACATTGCCACGGCGATACCCAGAATGACCAGCGTGCTGGAAAGGGTCATCAACCCGATTTCCGTGCCGAGCGTCAAATGATGGGCTTCGACAGCCAGCCCGTGCGCCGCCTCGAATACCGGCTCCAGCCAGCCTTCCAGCCAGTTGGGCAGCCCGAATGCGGCGGGCAGTCCCATCAGCCCACCCAACACGGACAATATCGCCAAAATAACGAGCGGGGTGGTCATGATGGATGATTCGTGGTGCAGATGTTCCGCCACGTCCGCATCTTTCGGTTTACCGTGGAAAGTCATAAAAACGGCGCGGAACGTGTAGAATGCGGTCAGTAGGGCGGTAAACACCCCGATGGCATACAACCAGATATTGGCTTCAAATGTTTTTGCCAGAATTTCATCTTTTGAGAAAAAGCCTGCCGTCAGCGGGAATCCCGCCAGCGCCAACCCGCCGATGACGAATGTCCAATAGGTGACGGGCAGTTTATTTTTCAACCCACCGAGCCGCCGCATATCAATCACATCGTTGGCGGCATGCATCACCGAGCCGGCAGCCATAAAGAGAAGGGCTTTGAAAAAGGCGTGGGTCGCCAGGTGGAAAATCCCGCTGGCGTACGCCCCCACCCCAACGGCCATCACCATATACCCCAATTGCGATATGGTGGAATACGCCAGCACCCGTTTCAGGTCGAATTGCACCAGCGCGATGGTCGCGGCGTAAAGTGCTGTCACCCCGCCGATGACCGCCACCACCATCGAAGTTTGCGGCGCGAGCGCATACAGCACGTTACTGCGGGCCACCATGTACACCCCGGCGGTAACCATCGTTGCGGCATGGATGAGTGCCGAAACCGGCGTGGGACCTTCCATCGCATCGGGCAACCAAACGTACAGCGGCAATTGCGCGCTTTTGCCAATCGCGCCGATGAACAGCAGCGCGGTGATAGCGGTAATCACGCCGGTGGAAACACCGGGGGCGGCTTCAAACACACCGGCATACTGCAGCGTGCCGAAGGTTGTCCAAATGAGGAATACGCCCAGCGCGAAACCGAAGTCGCCCACGCGGTTGACGATGAATGCTTTTTTGCCCGCATCCGCCGCCGAATCTTTGAAGAACCAGAAGCCGATGAGCAGATAACTGCATGCACCCACCAATTCCCAACCGACATACAATCCGAGATAGTTGTCGGAGAGCACCAGAATGAGCATACTGGCGATAAACAGGTTCAAGTACGTGAAAAAGCGCGAAACGCCTTCATCGCCATGCATATAACCGATGGCATAAATGTGGATGAGCAGCCCGACACCGGTCACCACCAGCGTCATAATCATAGAAAGCGGGTCAACCAGCAAACTGAAATGCACATCAAAATCACCGATGGTTATCCAGCGCCACAGGTCGACTGTTTGCCGGTGGTCGGGCAAACCGGGCACCTGCAAAAATGCCAGTAAACCGATGATGAACGACAGCGCCACCATGCTCACTGCCAACCAGCCATTGGTTTTTTCGCCCAGTTTTTTACCGAAAACCCCGTTGATGAAAACCCCAATCAGGGGAAACGCAATTGCCAGCCAGATTAGATTGGTCATAATTGCTCCAATTAGCCTTTTAGCGAATCAAAATCGTCAATATTCACCGACTGGACCTGGCGATAGAGTTCCACCAAGATTGCCAGCCCCACAGCCGCTTCAACGGCGGCGACGGTCATAATCATAAAAACAAACACTTGCCCGGTCATCGAACCCAACTCGTGCGAAAACGCGACAAACGTCAGGTTGACCGCATTCATCATCAGTTCCACACACATCAGAATGACCAATGTGTTTCGCCGCAGCATTACGCCACCCGCACCGATAGAGAAAAGGATAGCCGCTAACAATA
>JANTHQ010000382.1 GCA_024762375.1 Anaerolineaceae bacterium | reverse complement strand
TTTATTGCCGATGCGGCCATCACCATCCAACTGCCACCCGAAACAAAACTGGGACAGCGCCTCATCATCGCCGCACGGTCTGCGTTAAACAAAGCGTTGCTGGTGGCTCGTGCAGATACGCCGGTCAATGCCATCGGGCGGGTGGTGGACCACGAAGTTCGGCGGCACGGATTTACCGTCATTCCCCAACTGACCGGTCACGGTGTGGGCAGAACCATCCACGAGGACCCCACCGTGCCGAATTTTTATCATCGCCGGTACAACCAGATGCTGACTGATGGTATGGTTGTCGCCATCGAGCCGATTATTACTGCCGGCAGCAGCAAAATCGTCACCGAAAAAGACGGTTGGACTATCAGCACAGCGGATGGTTCACCCAGCGCCCATTTTGAACACACCGTCATCATCACCCCGGAAAAACCGCTCATCATTACTCGCCCACGGAGGAAATAATGTGCCCGTTGCATCCAAGTGCCCAACGATTTCAGAAAATTTTAGCCGAAAAAGGTTTTTCCCGTTCGGTTCTGGAGTTGCCCGACCTGACACACACCGCGGCGGCAGCAGCGGAAGCCGTCGGCTGCGATGTGGGACAAATTGTCAAATCGCTGATTTTCAAAACGAAAAAAACTGACCGGCCTGTGCTGGTGCTCGCCAGTGGGCGCAACCGAGTGGATACCAAAAAGGTGCACGCGCTGCTCGGTGAAAAAATCAGTAAAGCCGATGCCGATTTTGTACGGCTGCACACCGGTTTTGCGATTGGCGGCGTGCCGCCACTGGGGCATGTCAGTCCGATGAAAACATTTGTGGATGAAGATTTGCTGCAATATGATGAACTCTGGGCGGCGGCCGGAACTCCGCACGCAGTGTTTAAACTTACCCCGGCAGAATTACAGGCGATGACCGGTGGTGTGGTGGCGGATATTCGACAAGCGTGAAATTAGCGATTGGCAATTGGTTATTTACTGACTGCTGACCGTTGATTGCTACTTTGCAACCCTGAAACTTGAACCTTGAATCACAAACCTCGAACCGAAAACTCGATACGCGGACGCTGGCTGGTGCTGGCGGCGGCGGTGCTGTGGGGAACCACCGGCACATCGCAGGCACTGGCGCCGACGGGCGCACAATCGTCGGTGGTGGGAACCATGCGACTGCTGGTCGGCGGGGCAACCCTGCTGATTTGGGTACTTTTTCGCGACGGATTTTCGGCGGTGCGGCATTTTCCCGTGCGGGCGACGCTGCTTGCGGCGGTGGGCGTGGCAGCATACCAGCTCACGTTCTTCGCGGGGGTGGCGCGGGCAGGGGTGGCCATCGGCACGATTGTGGCGGTGGGCAGTGCGCCGGTGATGGCGGGCATTCTCGGCTGGCTGGTGCACGGCGAACGCCCCGCACGGGTGTGGTATCTTGCCACCGCGCTGGCAGTGGTGGGCAATTCGCTGCTGGTACTCGGCGACGGTGTGGCTACCGTCAACGGTTGGGGAATTCTGCTCGCGCTCGGCGCGGGGGCGGCGTATGCCGGATACACCAGCGCCAGCAAAGTGGTGCTCGCGGACGGCCACCCACCGGACGTGGCGATGGCAATCATTTTTTCGCTGGGGGCGATATTTTTGCTTCCCACATTGCTCGGCGCACATTTGGGGTGGATTGTTACCGTTCGCGGGGCACTGGTGGTTGCGCATTTGGGCATCATTGCCACCGGCATATCGTATATGTTTTTTGCACGCGGCCTGCGACTCACACCGGTGGCAACCACGGTGACCCTCTCGCTGGCAGAACCGTTTACCGCAACCATGCTCGGTATTTTCCTCCTCGGCGAACGGCTCACGCTCCCATCTTTGGGCGGCGTTTTGCTGATTTTCGCAGGTTTGGCAATACTATCAAATGAGCGAATGGGTGAATGAGCGAACGCAACTCTGCAACTTTGACCCTTGAACCTTGAACTTTGAACCTTAAACCACAAAAAAACGGAGGAAAAATGCCGGAAGAAACCATTTTCAGCAAAATCATTCGCAAGGAAATTCCCGCCAAAATCGTTTATCAGGATGACCGCGTAACCGCCTTCCATGATATCGCCCAGAGAGCACCCACCCACATTTTGATTGTCCCCAACAAACTTATCCCCACCGTGAATGATGTGACACCCGAAGACGAAGCACTGCTGGGGCATTTATTTGTGGTGGCGGCACAAATTGCCAAAGAACGCGGCATCGCCGAAAGCGGCTACCGGTTGATTGTGAATGTCAATCGGGATGGCGGGCAGGAAGTTTTCCATCTGCACATGCATCTGCTCGGCGGGCGGCCGCTCGGCCCGATGTTGGCACGATAATCGCATGCCCCAAAAATATGCGGTTACCGGCGCATTTGGCTATTCCGGCAAATATATCGCCCGGCGTTTGCTGGATGCGGGTGAAACAGTCATCACGCTGACGAACTCGCTGCATCGCCCCAACCCCTTCGGCGAACGGGTGCAAGCGTTCCCCTTCCATTTCGACCGGCCCGAAAAACTGACCGAGACCCTGCGCGGGGTTTCGGCACTCATCAACACCTATTGGGTGCGCTTCAATCACAAAAATTTCACCCATGAGCAGGCGGTGCAAAACACACTGACACTCTTCCGCGCGGCAAAAGCCGCCGGGGTGGAACGGGTGGTGCATGTCAGCATCACCAATCCCGATGAAAATTCGCCGCTGGAGTATTTCAGCGGCAAAGGGCGGCTGGAACGCGCGCTGATTGAATCGGGGTTGAGTTATGCCATTTTGCGCCCCACCGTGTTGTTCGGCAAAGAGGATATTCTCATCAACAATATCGCATGGGCGTTGCGGCATTTGCCCGTGTTCGGCGTGTTTGAGGATGGAAATTATCGCCTGCAACCCATTTATGTGGATGATTTGGCGGCGTTGGCGGTGGAACAGGCCATGCAGCGGGAAAATGTCATCATTGACGCCATCGGGCCGGAAACGTTTACCTACCGCGAACTGGCGCGCACCATCGGCGAAATTATCGGCGCGCGGCGACCCGTCATCGGTATGCCGCCAACCGTTGGCTATTGGGTGGGCTGGCTCATCGGCAAAATGGTGGGCGATGTGATGATAACCCGCCCCGAAGTCGAAGGGCTGATGGCGGATTTGCTGTATGTCGATTCGCCCCCGGCGGGGCAAACCCG
>JANTHQ010000381.1 GCA_024762375.1 Anaerolineaceae bacterium | reverse complement strand
GACAGGATGCCCGCCAGCGCAAACGGCACGCGGGCGATGCCTTCGGTGATGGTGCCGGTCAGCGTCCACACGGCGGTGGGCAGCAAAATTTCGCCGGGGCCTTTGCCGCGCAAAAAGAGCGCGTCGGCGTGCCCGCGGATGGTTTCGGCGGCGGAAATCATCGCCAGCGATTCATCGCCCTGAAATTCGCTGTATCCCAAATCCGCCACCCGCAGCCCGATGGCGAGCAGCAGCACGGCAACGAATCCGGCAGCGGATGCGGACAGGTTCAATTTTGGCAGTTGGATTTCAGCGCGGCGGGTTTGGGGATGGAAAAACGGCAGTATGGCGGCGGTGTTCAGCAGCGCCAGCATCTGCCATTCGGCAATACCGCCGGGGAGATATTGCAGCGCCAGCGTACCCAGTGCGGTGATGGCGTAACTCAATCCCAGTGTGAGCACGGCGCGCGGCAACCATTTTTGGTTCGAAAAAAGCCACAGTGCCCAGCCCCAGCCGGGCAGAACCAGCGTCAGCGCGATGGCGGCAGCGGGGTTCAGCGGGGCGAAAAAGAGGGCGGCATCTGCCGCCAACAGGATTATGAAAAAGTGTATCGGTGGCGAAAATTTTTTCATCGGCAAAAATCAAGCGCGGTTGAGTCGCTGTGCCTGCCGTTCTTTGGCGGCATTCCAGCGGCGATGCTCTTCGCCCGTTTCCAGTATCAGTCGGGGGACAGTGGTTGGTTTGCCGTGCTCATCCAGCGCAACATACACCAGAAATGCCGAGTTGGTGTGCGTTTGTTCGCCGGTGATGGGGTTTTCCGCTACCACGCGCACGCCAACTTCCATCGACGTGCGCCCGACATAATTGACGCGGGCATACAGCATCACCAAATCGCCGACGTGCACCGGCGAATGGAAGGTCATCGAGTCGATGGCGATGGTGACAGCGGGCCGCTGGGCGTGGCGCATCGCACACAGGCCGCCTGCCTCATCGACCATTTTCATAATGATACCACCGTGGACATTTCCCAACGGATTGGCGTGTTCGGGCATCATAAAATGGTGCAGCACAATTTCAGAATCACTCACGTGTTTTTCATTCGGTATCATCGGGCAACCTCCCTGGCGATAAAACTATATCCGTGCCAGTTGTGCACTTTCATTTCGTGCCGCTTGCGGCCATCTTCCAATTCCACAGTGACAAACTCCACCCGCACCGGGTCGCCGTATAGCACTTCGACCTGTTTGA
Organism: Anaerolineaceae bacterium; assembly: GCA_024762375.1. Classification (GTDB taxonomy): domain Bacteria; phylum Chloroflexota; class Anaerolineae; order 4572-78; family 4572-78; genus JANTHQ01. The sequence goes on along the minus strand of JANTHQ010000381.1, from coordinate 1,941 downwards.
TAGCAGATAGCGCATCGGCGGCATCAACGGTGTGGGTGGCAACTATTTCGCCCTGATTCTTGACGGTAATTTGATAGTGCATCGCTGCAATTCTATGGAAGATGAGTGACGGGGGTTAGCCAATATGCAACCACCGGTATTGATACGGCTGCAACCATAGCGAGGTGCCATCCGGTGCAACCGGCTCACCCGTAACAATATCATAGGGCGGCGCTTTCATCAAATCACCGGCGGTGAGTGTTATTTTTTGCGCGGTGGCGGACAGATTGACCAACACCAGAATGGTTTCGCGGGCATCGCGGCGGAAATATGCCAGCACGGCGGGGTTATCGTGCGGTACAAATTCCAAATCGCCATTGCCGAACACAGGGTGCGCTTTCCGCACGGCGATCATTTTTCGCATGGTGTGCCACAGCGAGTCGAGGTCGGTTTTTTGGGCGGCGACATTCACCCGCCGGTAACCGAAGGTGTCATCATCGATGAGCGGTGCGTAAAATGTGGCGGGGTCGGCGGTGGAAAAGCCCGCGCCTTTTTCGCCCGTCCACTGCATCGGGGTGCGAACCCCGTTCCGGTCGAACAAATCAATATTATCGCCCATACCGATTTCATCCCCATAATAGATGATGGGCGCGCCGGGCAGCGAAAATAAAATCGCGTTGGCGGCTTCAATCTTGCGGCGGTTATTGTCCAGCAGGGGCGCGAGCCGCCGCCGAATGCCGAGATTGAGCCGCATTTTGGGGTCGGGGGCGTATTCGCGCCACATAAATTGGCGGTCTTCTTCCGTCACCATTTCCAGCGTCAGTTCATCGTGATTACGGAGGAAAACGCACCATTGGGCATTTTCGGGTATGGATGGGGTATCCCGCATAATTTGGATGACATCCGCGCTGTTCTCGGTTTTGAACGCCTTAAAAATGCGCGGCATCACCGGAAAATGGAACGCCATATGGAATTCATCGCCGGGCACGGTGGGGTCATTTTCATCCCCGCCGAAATACGGGCGCAGGTCGTGCGGCCACTGGTTCGCTTCGCCAAGCAGGATTGTGCCGGGATATTCCGCGTCCATCATGGCGCGGACTTTCTTGAGATATACATGCGTTTCGGGCAGATTTTCGCAATTTGTGCCCTCCCGTTCGAACAGGTACGGCACGGCATCGGCGCGGAAACCATCAATGCCCATATCGAGCCAGAAACGGAGAACATCCATCATTTTTTGCGCTACTTCGGGATTGTCGTAATTCAAATCGGGCTGGCTGGCATAAAAGCGGTGCCAGTAATATTCGCCCGTCTGCGGGTCAAACGTCCAATTCGATGGTTCAGTATCCACAAAAATTACGCGAGCATCCGTGTATTTTTGGTCTGTTTCGCTCCACACATAATAATCCCGATACGGGTTGTCTTTCGATTTGCGGCTTTCGATGAACCACGGGTGTTGGTCGGAAGTGTGATTCAGCACCAAATCGGTGATGACGCGCATACCGCGCGCGTGCGCTTCGGCCACCAGCCGCCGAAAGTCGTCCACGGTGCCGTAATCGGGATGGATGTGAAAATAGTCCGCCACATCATACCCGTCATCTTTCAATGGCGAGGGGAACATCGGCAGCAGCCAAAGGCAATCCACACCCAGTGATTGCAGATAATCGAGTTTGCTCACCACGCCGGGCAAATCGCCTTTGCCATCGCCGTTGCTGTCGCAAAATGCACGAATGTGCAATTCATAAAAAATAGCATTTTTATACCAGAGTTTGGTCATTTGTTGTTTGTCACTGGTCATTTGTCATCCGTTGAATCGTTCAAATATGATATGTGAAAAAAAAGCGATGGATTCCGGACAATTCGCTGCGCGAATTTCCGGAATGACAATTGCGAGTGATTGAATTGTATGGGTTTTATCCGCTCCCACTACAAAATTTTTCATTGTGCATTATTCATTTTTCATTG
>JANTHQ010000380.1 GCA_024762375.1 Anaerolineaceae bacterium | reverse complement strand
GTTCGCCGTATTTGTCGGCAACCGTTTCGTAAATCGATTCAAAAGCAATCAAATGGATGACATCCGCTAAAATTTTGGGGTCGGTTTGATTATTCGCCATTGCTCACACCTCACATTTGAAGATTGAATCCACTCGCGCGAATTTTTATTATTATACACCAATTTTTATCGTGATGCACAAAAAAAATCTCCAACCGGCCGGAACCGATTGGAGATGATTTTCTGCTGTGTCAGATTTTCATCCGGCGCAAGCGAAGGCTATTGCTGACCACAGTGATACTGCTGAATGCCATCGCGCCGGCGGCAAGCATGGGATGCAACTGCCGCAGCATTACCGGCAGCCCGCTGAACGGGTAGAGCACGCCCATCGCAATGGGGATGAGGATGATGTTATAGAAAAATGCCCAAAAGAGGTTTTGGCGGATGGTGCGCATGGTGGCTTTGCTGAGCGCAATCGCTTGCGGTACCGAGTGCAAATCGCCGCGCATCAGGGTGACATCGGCGGTTTCCATCGCCACATCTGTGCCCGTGCCGATGGCGATGCCGACATCGGCTTGCGCCAGCGCGGGGGCATCGTTGATGCCGTCGCCGACCATGGCCACCAGCCCGATGCCTTCCGCCTGCAAGCATTTCACTTCGGCGGCTTTATCGCCGGGGAGCACTTCGGCGCGCACGCGGTCGATGCCCACCGCGCGGGCGATGGCTTCGGCAGTGGCTTGGTTGTCGCCGGTGAGCATTACCACCTGCAACCCGAGCCGGTGCATTTCTGCCACCGCATCTTTCGATGTGGGTTTGATGGTGTCGGCGACGGCAATCACGCCTGCCGCGTCGCCATCCACTGCCAGCCACATCGCGGTTTTGGCCTCCGATTGCAGTTGTTCGGCTTTCGCTTCCAGCCCGTTCAACCGCACCGACCGTTCCAGCATCAGATTTTTGTTGCCCAGCGCGATTTCCCGCCCGGCAATTTGGGCGACAATACCGCGCCCGGTGACGGCTTCGAACCGTTCCGGTTCGGCAAGCGGTAGATTTTCTGCCTGTGCAGCGCGCACAATCGCTTCGCCGAGCGGGTGTTCGCTGCCCCGTTCTGCCGACGCTGCCAGCCGCAGCAACTCGTCGCGGTGATGGCTGTCGGTGGTGAGCACATCGGTGACCGCCGGTTCGCCCACGGTGACCGTGCCCGTTTTGTCAAGCACCACCACTTTCAGCGCGTGTGCCCGTTCCAGTGCGGCACTGTTTTTGAACAGAATGCCTTTCTCGGCGCCTTTGCCCGTGCCGACCATTATGGCGGTGGGCGTGGCGAGTCCGAGCGCACACGGGCAGGCGATGACCAGCACCGCCACCATCCGAATCATCGCTGGGGTGAACCCTGCGCCGACCACAAACCACCACACCAGCAGTGTCAGCAGGGCAATGCCGATGACCACCGGCACGAAAATCGCCGCCACTTGGTCTGCCAGCCGCTGGATGGGGGCTTTGCTGCCCTGCGCCTCTTGCACCATACGAATGATTTGTGCCAGTGCACTTTCCGCACCGACTTTGGTGGCTTCAATTTTGAGCCGCCCGTTTTTGTTCAGCGTTGCGCCGATGACGGCATCGCCGGTTTTTTTGTTGACCGGCATACTTTCGCCGGTGAGCATGCTTTCATCCACCGCCGATTGCCCGTCCAGCACAATGCCGTCCACCGGAATTTTTTCGCCGGGGCGAACGATAACCACATCGCCCGCAACCACTTTCTCGATAGGGATATCCATTTCCTGTCCGTCGCGTTCCACGCGGGCAGTCTTGGCGCGCAAACCCATCAATTTTTTGATGGCGGCGCTGGTTTGCCCTTTGGCGCGCGCTTCCAGCAGTTTCCCCAATTTTATCAGGGTGATGATGACCGCTGCGGTTTCAAAATAAACGTGTTCACCGGCGGCGGCACTGCCGAGTGTCAGCATTATGGCAACTACGATACTGTACACATACGCTACCGATGACCCCATTGCTACCAGCACGTCCATATTGGCAGAACCGTTTCGCAGGGCATGGTAACTGCCGACATAATAATCCCACGCCACATAAAATTGAACGGGGGTCGCCAGCGCGAACATCACCCAATTGACCCACGGCGCGTGCGACCATGCGCCCAAAATGCCGAAATCGCGCGCCATGCTCAGCAAAAAGAGCGGCAGGGCAAAAGCGACACCCACCCAAAACTTGCGGGTCTGGTCGGCGATTTCCGCATCGCGGGCGGCTTGCTCGGCATCTTCCAAATCGCCTTCTCCGGCATCGACCACCCCGTATCCCGCCCGCTCGATGGCGGCGACCATATCGGCGCGGCTGACCAGCCCCGGAATATATTCCACGCTGGCTTTTTCGGTGGCGTAATTGACCACTGCCGATTTCACGCCGGGCACTTTTTTGTTCAGCGTGCGCTCGACGGTGGCGGCACAGTTGGCGCAGGTCATACCGGTGATGGGCAGTTCGATTTTGGCACTGGCTACCCCGTAACCCACGTCTTCAATTTTGTGGATGATGGCATCCATATTCAGCGCGGTGGGGTCGAAGGTGATGGTCGCTTTTTCGGTGGCGTAATTGACCACCGTGTCTGCCACACCGTCCATCTTTTTCAGATTGCGCTCAATCGTTGCCGAACAATTGGCGCAGTGCATCCCCGTCACGGGGATGGTCAGTTGTTTTTCGGACATCATACCTCCGGTGGGTAATTGATTTCTTCCAGCAGGGCGGCGATGCCGTCCCATGTGGCGGGCGCATCCCATTGCACGGTGACCATTTTGCTGGCTTCCTCGGCTTTCACGCTGGCGATGCCGGGCATTTCGCCCACTTCGCGTTCAATGGTCATCACACAGTGACCGCAAGAAATGTTTGGTACTTTAAAAGTTTTGCTTTCCATGAGAAAATCTCCTTTTGTTTGATTCTTTTTCCATACTTCCGCGGGTCGCCTCGACCTGAAGTTCGAGGCTCAGAACTCAAGCCGACCGAAGGTCGGCTTCGGTTTTGAGCCCGACAATTTGTTGTCGGGCGAGAACTTCCTGCTCCATACGCCATACTTCTGAATCACAACTTGCCGGTGGCTTCAAAAATGCTCATAATTTCACTGATGACCCGCTCGCGTTCGTCCGGGTCATCGCTGCGCAGGGCGGTGGTCACGCATGTGTGCAGATGGCGGTTCAGCAC
>JANTHQ010000379.1 GCA_024762375.1 Anaerolineaceae bacterium | reverse complement strand
AGATGCGTGTCCAAGTATCTTTGTTGGGGGTCAGGCCATTATAATCGAAAACAGCATGAACCTCAATCACATCCGGCGGAAAAGTGGTGGTGCAGCCCATTGTGTTGCCATCCATCGTGGTCGGCTGGAAACAGATTGTGCCGAATGAGATACCATCGGTGATGGTTGGTTTTACGGCTTGCGAGGTGTTGGTGGGGATGGTATCAGCCGGTGCAGAGGGGGTGGGTGGCGCGCCGCGGGTGTTGGTTGCCGCAATGGGTTGTTCGGTGGCGGCAAGTGTCGGGTCGGTGTGGGTTGCGGCGGTTTTCCGTGCAAAAAATAAACTGCCGATGAGCACGGTTAAAATGCACAAAAAAAGGGCTGCGCCCCCCAAACCAATCCACAATAACGGCGAACGTTTTTTGCGGGTGGGGTCAGGCAGGACGCTGGCGGGTGCAAATGGTTTCGATTGATTTGCTTGACCGGGTTCGTGGTTGGTCATGCGCTCCTCTGATTGCTTTCGTGTTTCGCTGCGGGTGCAGCGGCTGAAAGCATATCACCGGCACGAGAGTCTGTCAAGATTGGCGCGTTTGGTAACGGTGCGTTTCAATTATCCGCGAACGGTGTATCCCTGCCGCCCCACAGTTTTTATGTACTGCGGCTGCGACGGGTCCGCTTCAAGTTTTTCGCGCAAGTTGCGAATGTGCATACGCACCAGCGCCGGGTCGCCCACACCGGGTGGGTAATCCCACACGTCTTCGAGCAGTTTGCTGGTGGGGAGCAGTGTTCCGGGATGGCGCATCATATATTCCAGCAGGCTGAATTCGGTGGGGGTGAGCACGATGGTTTTGGTGGGGGTGACAATCTCTCGGTTGAGCAAATTGAGGCGCAATGCGCCCACCCGCAGTTCGGTTTCTTGTGATGTCGGCGCCAACCGGCGCAGCACCGCTCGAATGCGCAATTGCAATTCGGTTAAATCAAAAGGTTTAACCACATAATCATCTGCGCCCGCATCGAAGCCTTCCAATTTATCAGACAGTTCGTTTTGCGAGGTTGCAAAAATAACCGGGATGTGCGAAATTTTCGGGTTGGCGCGCAATCGGCGGCAAGTTTCAAAACCGTCCATACCCGGCATAATCACATCGAGCACAATCAAATCGGGCTGGTGTTGTGTTGCTTTCAGCAGCGCATCCACGCCGTCGGTGGCCACAACCACGTCATGGTCAATCAGCCCCATCCGCAGCATCTCGCGCATTTCAGGTTCGTCGTCAACAACAAGTATTTTCGCCATGGAGCACCTTTCTCATGTCTCATCGCCAATTATCAATCAGATTATATCAGCATGCAAATTGCTTGGCAATGTACGGCTATAGCCGTATAATGCTGGCAAATGAATGGCTTGTATGGAGGCACATTGTGCAAAAGAAAATTTATATTATCGGGATGGGGAAAAACCAGCGCTCGCTCCCATCAATGGTAAAAACGATTTTGACCAGCGTTTCCGCTGTATTTTTGAAAATACCGGTGTCTGAAATTGTAACCGATTTTACGGCAGATGTAAAACACGTCTTCCCGGTTTTTTCCGAGATTGACGGATTGAGTGACGGATATCGCGGTTTGGCGGCATCGCTGGTGGAAAACGCCCCGGCGGCCATGCTCACCCCCGGCGACCCACTGCTGGACGAAGCCGCACTGCCCGCGATTCAATCGACGGCGGATGCGGCGGGCATCGCCGTGCAGATTGTTTCTGCACCGGATGAACTGACGCCGATGCTGCGCGCGCTCAATCTGTCGCCCACCGCCGGGCTGCAAATTCTGGATGCGACCATCGCCTGCAGTTTTCACGTTCCCCCGCTGGAACCGCACCGCCCCACGCTCATCACCGGCATCTATCATCCCGATTTGGTTGAACCGCTGCGCCGTGTGCTGAAAACGGTGTATCCCGCCGATGTCGATTTGCGCGCATTTTCTGCAGGTGGTGCGGCAGCCGGTTCGCTGTCGGAATGGGATTCGGCCGCCACGGCGATTTACCTGCCACCGCAAACGGCTGCGCTGGGATTGACCAAGTTTCAGGAAACGATTGCCCATCTCCGTGCGCCGAATGGCTGTCCATGGGACAGAAAACAGACGCACAAAAGTTTGCGCCCGTATCTGCTGGAAGAAACGCACGAGGCGCTGGCGGCGCTCGATGCGGAGGATGCGCCCGCGCTGGCGGAAGAATTGGGCGACGTGCTGTTGCAAATTTTACTGCACGCGCAAATTGGGTTTGAGGCTGGGGAGTTTACCATGGCGGATGTGGTGCGCCATATCGACACGAAAATTGTGCGCCGCCACCCGCATGTGTTTGGGGATGTGACGGTCAGCAGTGCGGAGGAAGTGACGGCGAATTGGGCGGCCATCAAAAAGCAGGAAAAGGCGGAAAACGGCAATGGCGGCGATGACCTGCCGTCGGCGCTGGATGGCGTGCCGCCGACTCTGCCCGCGCTGTCGCAGGCGTTGAACATTTCGCAAAAGGCGGTGGAACTCGGTTTTGAATGGCAGGAAATTGATGGCGTGCTGGAAAAACTGGTGGAAGAAGCCCGCGAAATTGTCGAGGCGGAAACGCACGCCGACATCGAATCGGAAATTGGCGATTTTCTGTTTGTGGTGGTCAATTTGGCGCGAAAGATGAAGGTTGACCCCGAAAGCGCCCTGCGCGGCAGCAACCGGCGGTTCACCGCACGTTTCAAATGGATGGAAAAACTGGCACACCGGCGCGGGCTGGAAATGCAAAACCTCACCGTGCCGGAATGGCAATCGCTATGGGCAGAAGCGAAAGAGGCAGTGAAAGATTCCCCCTCTCCCTAACCCTCTCCCCGGAGGGGAGAGGGAAGATTCCCCCTCCCTGTTCAGGGAGGGGGCAAGGGAAGGGTAAAATTACAGCACTTCCACCCCATTGGCGGCGAATTGCAAACTGTGCAACCGATAATACAGCCCATCGGGGTTGGCGAGCAGGTCGGCGTGCGTGCCCTGCTCCACCAGTTCCCCGCGCGATAGCACCACAATCCAATCGGCGGTGGTGATGGTGCTCAGCCGGTGGGCGATGACGAAAGTTGTCCGCCCGCGCATGAGCCGTTCCAGCGCGTCCTGCACCAGCATTTCACTTTCGCTATCCAGCGATGATGTGGCTTCGTCCAGAATTAAAATGCGCGGGTCTTT
>JANTHQ010000378.1 GCA_024762375.1 Anaerolineaceae bacterium | reverse complement strand
CGACCAAGTCATAAATTTTCAGCGAAATGTGCCCCAAAATGATAACCACACTGAGGGTAATCGGTTTGAGAAGGGGGATGATGATTTGCCGCAGAATTTGCCATTCCGATGCGCCATCCACCCGTGCGGCTTCGCGCAATTCTTCCGGAATGCTGCGCAACCCGGCGAGATACATCGCCATAGTATAGCCCGACATTTGCCACGTTGCCGCCAGCACCAGTGATACCACCCCCGCCGAGATGCCAACTTTTGTGGATGCCAATCCGCCCAATCCGATGGCAGTCAACATGTGCCCCACCGCGCTATCCGGCGGTATGTGCCATACCACCGGGTCGGTAAACCAGCCCCATTTCAGAAATCCCAGCCCCATTTTTTCAAACAGCAGATTAATGCCGGTTGCGCCCAGTTCATCGCTGCCGGGGTTCAGCAGCCAGCGCCACACCACGCCGGTTACAATGAATGAAATTGCCATCGGGAAAAGATAAATGCTGCGGAAAATATCTTCGCCGCGAATGCGCTGGTCGAGCAGAAAAGCCAAAAAGAAGCCGATAATCAGACACGAGATTAAAAAAAGAATGGTGAAAGCCACTGTGTTTCGCAGGTCGATTTGGAAACGCTGGTTGGTAAATAGTTTTTGGTAATTTGTTAATCCGACCAACGTGAAATCGGGCAGCAGACTATCCCATTTTGTGAGCGAGGCAAAACCGGTAAAGCCGATGAAACCGTACACAAAAATGGCAATTGCCAGCACCGATGGCGAGACAAGCAGAACGGCAGTAATGCGTTCCCAAGATGCATGTCGCATAGTTACCTCCGTATGGGCAAACGGTCAGTCAGCGCCTTTCGATGACGCTGGCTGACCGTTTTTATTTCAGATGCGATTATTCAATCGCTTCTGTTGTTCAGTGACGACTATTGACAGACACCGGCATCGACACAGGCCGATTGCAGTTGTGCTTGCGTTCCGGCAACGTCCCCGGACGTTACAAACAGAGTGATGGCATCTTTGTAGTCATTTGCCCAACTTTCAACAGCGGCGGCGCCATGGGTTACACTGGGTACGATATTGTCTTTACTCCAGTCAACCATTGCCGATTGCAGGTATTCGTTAAACAGTGCCGGATCGCAGTCGGTGCGGGCGCAGATTGAACCTTTTTTCGGGTTAAAGGCTTCTTGCCCTTCTTTTGAGCCGACAACTTTCAGCCAATTGATGGCGTTTTCTTTGTCCGGTGCGTCTTTCGGCAGCGCGAAACTGTCAGACAGCGCGATGAATGTGCCCTGCGTGCCGGGTGACGGCGCCCAACCGTAATCGGTGAAGCCTTTGCTGGTGAACCAACCGTCAGTCCAGTCGCCCATAATCATCATGCCGCCTTTGCCGCTCAGCAGATATTCGCCTGCGCCGTCCCATGTCATCGCCGGATGGTCGGGGTTGGCATAGGTCATCATCATTTTGAAGGTTTCCAGCGCTTTGGTAACTTTCGGGTCCATCCAACTGGTGCTGCCGTTCCACAGACCTTTATAGCCTTCGGGGCCGAGTTCGGCCAGCAGGACACTTTCGAACACGTGACCGGCTTCCCAGCCGCCTTTGGTGCCGATGACAAACGGCTGGATACCGGCGGCTTTTAATTTATCTGCTACCGTCACAAATTCATCGTAATTGGTCGGCGGGGTCAAACCGTTGGCATCAAATACCGATTTGTTGTACCACAGCACGTTCGAGCGGTGAATGTTGGCGGGCACGCCCCAGAAGTGGTCTTGATATTTCAGCATTGCCAGCAAGTCGGGCGGGAAAATATCATTCAAACCTTCAGAGGCGTAAATGTCGTCCACCGGTTGCAGATACTGTTCCGGGCTGTAGGTGGCAACTTCCAAACCGGCGTGCAACTGGAAGGTGTCGGGTGGGTCGCCGCCGATGAGACGGGTTGCCAGCACTGCTTTAAAGTTGGTGCCTGCGCCACCGGCGACGGTTGCGTTCACAATTTCCACGCCGGGGTACATTTTTCGGTAAATGTCGAACATCGCTGCCAGTCCGTCGGCTTCGCCACCGGCAGTCCACCAACTACCAACCACCAGCTGACCCGATGCGCCGCTGGCGTACAGCATTTCGGGTTTGCTGGGATCCCATTTTGCCATAAATGCGTCGGCTTCATCGGCGGTGGGGATACACACGCTCCAGCCCACCTCAATCACGTCGGCGTTGATAATTTTGTTGGGGAATTTATCGGGATTGGCCAAAGCGGCTTGGTTGTGCACGGCCATAATGGCGGGCCATGCAAAAATGTCACCAAAATATTTATCTGCCAGTTTACTCAGCCAGTCGTCCTTTTGGATGGTGACCACATCCTGACATTCCGGGCCCTGCGCCAGAGCGGTCATCGGTACAATTGTCAGCAGTAAAACCGCAATCAGGGTTAATGCAAACAGCTTCTTCATAGAGAAAAACCTCCTTTTTAGTGTAGTTTTTCAAATCAATGGGTGAATGTAGATAAAACATTTAGATTGCTTTCGGCTTCAACAACCTCCTTTCCACCAAATTGTGAAATTTTGACGTTGCAGCAGGAGCATGCACAAAAAAGGGCAGCGAAAACACACGCGGTATTTACCTGCCAAAATACAAAATCTTCAGCCTCCTGGGTGAAGCAACGACATATTAAATAGTTGAAACTAATATATATTTTAGTCCGAAATCCGATTTGCGTCAACTCGAATTTTATGGTGCGTTGGCTTTTTTGCCAACGCTGAAACCCATCAGTATCATTCCTGCACAAGCCAAAGGAGCACAGCATGCTGAACCCGAAATTTGTTAAACCGAAATACAATGAACGCTGTTTTGCCGATATCCCTGCCACTCTGAAATATCTGTTGGGCGACACCACCACCGAGCCACCATTGTCTGCAATTCCCGCCGAATTTTTGCGCCGGTACGATGCGGTCATCGTGCTATTTGTCGATGCGTTCGGCTGGTCGTTTTTCAAACGCCACCGCGCCGAGTACCCGTTTCTGCGCCGTTTTGCCGAAAATGCGCCCGGCGCCGCACTGAAACTCACATCGCAGTTTCCATCCACCACCGCCGCGCACGTCACCGCCATTCACACCGGATTGCCCCCCGCGCAGAGCGGGGTGTACGAGTGGCAATATTACGAGCCGAAACTCGATGCTATCATCGCGCCGCTTCTTTTTTCA
>JANTHQ010000377.1 GCA_024762375.1 Anaerolineaceae bacterium | reverse complement strand
TCATACCACAGAGCGTCTCACGCATACAAACATTTTCACCAAGATTTAAATCTTGCGAATATTTGACATCTTTATGGGCTTATATTATCATCAATACGGTTGTAAAAAAGAAAAGATCGTTACCGTGATGATAGTACCCTTGTACACTCAAAGTTGAGTTTCTGACATTTCCTCCCGTATCTGTGATTCTATGTCACAAACATGCGGGCTTGTTGTTTTTGCGATATCCTAATTTGCAACAACCATCGTTTTTTGATGAAAGTGGAGGAGGTGGTAGCACGCGCAAACCGTCTGGTATTGGTTTTGAAGAGGATAATGGAAACGTTTGTAGCCACAAGGAGAGAGATTTCAAATGAAAAAATCACATCTGTTATTGTTGATTGCCCTGATGCTCATCGCCACAGTCTTTATCAGCGCGTGTGGGGCATCGGGACCGCAAACTATCAAAATTGGTATCAACGCCCCCCTCACCGGCGACATCCCCAAAGTAGGCGAAGGCACCAAATTTGCCGCCGAGATGTGGCTGGATGACATCAACAAAGATGGCGGCCTGCAAGTCGGCGACAAAAAATATAAAGTCGAGTTGGTCATTGAAGACAACGAATCAAAAGCCGACTCTGCCACAAAAGCCAACACCAAGCTCATCACGCAAGATGAAGTGCTGGCAATTGTGGGGCCGCAATCGTCAAAACAAGCCGTTCCCGCCGGAGAAGTTGCAAACAACTACAAAACCCCGATGATTAGCCCGTGGTCAACCAACCCGAATACCACATTGAACCGCCCGTGGGTTTTCCGAGCCGCATTCCTCGACCCGTTCCAGGGCGTGGTTGACGCAAAATTCATCTCCGATGAATTCGGCTTCACCAAGGCCGCGGTGCTGTACGACGTTGCCAGCGACTACCCCAAAGGCTTGGCGGACGTGTTCAAAAAATCGTGGGAAGATTTACACGGCCCCGGTTCGGTAGTAGCGTTTGAAAGCTTTACCACCAAAGATACCGACTTCAGTGCGCAGCTGACCAAAATCATCAACTCCGGCGCAGAAGTGCTGTTCACGCCGCAATATTACAATGAAGTGGCGCTGATTGTGCAACAAGCGCACGAACTCGGCTGGACCGGTCCCATCATCGGCAGCGATAGCTGGGGTTCTGCCGAAACCGTGAAACTTTGCGGTTCCGACTGCTACGGCTCGTTCTTCAGCACCCATTACGCCGCCGCCGGCGCGACGGGCGCAACCAAAGAATTTATCGACCGCTACAATGCCAAATACGGTTACGTGCCCGATGACGTTGGCGCACTGACATGGGACAGCCTCAACCTGCTGAAACAAGCCATCCAAGATTGCGGCACCATCACCGGCGATATCGCCAAAGACCGCCAATGCGTCCGTGACGCGCTAGCGAACATCAAAAACTTCCCCGGCATCACCGGCAATATGACCTTTGATGAACAGGGTGACCCCACCAAATGTGCGGTTATCGTAAAAATCAGCGACGCCGGCGAATTTGAATTCTACAAACAAGCCTGTCCGTAACAATAATCTGTGGCGGCGCGAGTCATCGTGCCGCCACATTTCATTTGCACCACACAACGGGGCGTGGTGACCATTATACCGGCATCACGCCCACACAAACCAGGAGTAAAAGGATGGTCTCTTTCTTCCAAAACTTGGTTAACGCCTTACAGTGGGGCAGTTTTTACGCACTCATCGCTCTGGGGTACTCAATGGTGTACGGCATTTTAATGCTGTTTAACTTTGCCCATGGCGATATTTTTATGGTGGGGGCGTACATCGGCTTTTTTGTCGCCACCGGACTGCTCTCGCTTGCCGTCTCCGGGTCGCTCGCGCTGCCCGGCTGGCTGGTACTTTTGCTGACCATCATCATTGCGATGGCGTTAAATTCAATTGTCGGGATGCTGGTGGAACGCATCGGCTACCGCCCCCTGCGCGATGCACCGCGCGCTTCTGCGGCCATCACCGGGTTGATGATTGGTATTATTCTGGAAACAGGCAACCTGGCGCTGTTGGGCGCACAGCGGCTCAGTTTCCCCTCGCTCATCGAAACCGCCACCTACACCGTCGGCGGCGTGAGCGTGACCAACAAAAAAATAATGATTGTGGGCGTCGCCCTGTTTTTGATGCTGGTATTGCATCTGTTCATCACCAAAACTAAATGGGGAATGGCCATGCGCGCCATGGCATACGACTTTGCCATCATCCCGCTGATGGGTGTTCCCATCAACACCATTGCCGCATTGACGTTCGGGCTGGGCTCGGCACTGGCGGCCGCGGCAGGCATTCTGTACGGGGTAGCATATCCCATTTTAGACCCGTACATGGGCATTCTCATCGGCTGGAAGGCATTTGTGGCGGCAATTTTGGGCGGACGCGGGTCCATTTTGGGCGCAGCGTTTGCCGGATTTTTGCTCGGGTTTATTGAAATTTTCACCGCCACCATCTTCCCGTCAACCTTCCGGGATCTCATCGCATATTCTATCATTCTGATTATTTTAACATTCCGCCCACACGGATTATTTGGCGAAGCATACAGCGCTCGATTACGGCTTTAATCGGCATTGGCATATTCCGTTCACCTAAAAGGATGAAACGATGGCAGTAAAAACAGATACTTTTACCACCGGCGCAAAAACCGGTTGGCTGGCAAAAGCATGGCAACCGTTTACACACGTTTCGATGCTCAGTTGGCTGGTCGGGGCATTTGTCGCCGTATTGTTGGAGCAACTGGTTGGCAGACAGTTGGCATTGGTACTCGGGCTGGGGAAAATTCCCGTGCTGTTTGGGTTCGTCATTATGCTCAAAGCACCTCTGCTCATTCCCAGCGCCATTGTTTATGTTTTTCTGATTTACGCATTACCCATTGCCATTGTGGCCCGGCTCACCGGTTCGGTTGGCAACAAGATTGCCGCCTGGTTGATGCGCTACCCGATGTTTATTTCAGCATTGATACACCTGATTTTGCTGTACGGCTCCCTGCAAATTTGGGGCAGTATCAACGATTATCGAAACTTGGTTCTACGGCTGACATTTATCGCCATTTTGATTACCCTGAGCTTGAACATCATTAACGGCTACATGGGTGAATTTTCCTGCTCGCACCCCGGATTTTTGGCGCTGGGGGCGTATGGCGCATCACTCATTTCCGTGTCCATGTTCGCCAACGACAACCTGTTCGGGC
>JANTHQ010000376.1 GCA_024762375.1 Anaerolineaceae bacterium | reverse complement strand
CACGGATTGTCGGGATATGTGCGGGCATCGCCGCTGGTAACCAGCCCGAAACCGATACCGCGCGCATTATTGTTCAACCGATTGCGTTCCACCAATGTGCCGCGACTGCCCCGCCACAAATGGATACCGTGTTCGGAGAGACCGTTTTCGCACCAAAAACCCTCAATCACATTATCGCGGATAACCCAATTTTGCGCTTGATGGGCATCAATGCCGCCGGTATAGCAATTGTTGCGAATGTGCGGGCGTCCGGCATCGGTCAATTCGATGTGTGAGCAAGCGATAATGCCATCATCGGGATAAAAACCATCACCGTTGGGATTGATTTTGATGGCTTGCTCGCCGGGGTCGATGATTTCGACATTGTAAATCAGCGTGTTTTTCGTGTCGCCGGTATCGGTGGACATGACGTGAATGGGGTGATAATATGCCTCGCGCAATGTGATATCGGCAATCGTGACATCCGAGGCGACAATTTGGATAATTTCGGTGGTGATATAATTGCCGTCCAACACCACCGCGTTCCGGTTGCCGCTCGCAGAGCGCAGGGTGACATGCGCGGTATCAATGCGCAGGTAAACGCCATCGAGGTTGTAAACGCCATCGGCAATAAAAATGGTATCGCCCACCGACGCGTTGTTCACGGCATTTTGCAGTGCGGAAACGCTATCCACCGTGACGGTATTCCCGGTGGGCGCGGGCAGCGATTCGCACATCGCGCCGGTGGGCGCTTGCGCATACACACCCATCACCCCACCGAAAAATAGCGTACCCAAACTCATCGCAATAAAAAATAATCGTCTCATCCTTTCCTCCAAATGGTGTTTGGGTTCATCGTAAAAGCAGCGGCAGATAGATGAAATTCCCCACCGGCATTGCCGAAACCGTATCGGTCAAAAATGGCGAGCCGTCGAGCATCGCCCGCAGGGTGACAGTGTATTGCACCCCGTTGGTCAGCCCGTTCAGCGTGTGAGTGCGGGTGTCGGCGGGCAAGCCCGTCACCGGTGGGAAAACAGCTGTGCCGCTGCCAAAATCAATTTGCCATGTGGATGTGACCGGCGGTGACACCGTGACCGTCCAGCGCAAAAACAGCATTTGGTCGCCGGGCGTGGCGGAAAGTGCCAGCGCTGCAACCGGACGCACGCCGTAATGCGGCAAGGGCGCACCCACTTCATACGCGCCGAGGTCGGGGGCAGCGCCCAAAAAGTCATCATTGATATTTGCCAGCGCCACCCCCGCATCGACCGCGTTGCAGGTGGGCTTCAGTGTGATGTACTGAATGGGCATCGGTGCGGGAGGCGGGTTGGGAATATCCAGCGCTTCAAAACACGTATTTTTATCAATATGGATGGCGTGGGTTTCAAGCCCGGTTGCTGCCTGAAAACTGGGCAGGTCGGGATAGCGCTCTCCCCATTTAAATGCAAGCGAATAGCCATTCCAGTCGAAGCCATCATAATCCAAATTCGTCTTCCAGTTTGCTGCCCCGCCGACGCCGTTTTCCCACGCATACCAATCGGTCATCGAAATCCACAAATTATTGTTTGATTGCACAGACAGCAAATATTGCGCCCCCGTTTTTTGCGCCCCCTGCCAGCCGATGAACGTGTTGTGGGCGATGAGCGCCCGGTCTACCGCATCGCGGAATTTGAGCGCACTTTCTGCCGGTGCGGCCACCTGATTGCGAAAAATATACCACGGCGCACCGTTCATCGGTTGAAAACTGATGCCGTTGTGATACGCATTCGAAATGCGGTTTCCCCACACCCGAATATTGGCGTAGCCGTAATCCGGCTCGATACCGTCATCAGACACATCAAAAATATCATTGCCGTAAATATCGCAATTACGCTGGGGATATGAAACCCCGTCCGCAACATGGGTAATGCTGTTGTATGCCACCACGTGCCCGCTGCTGTGTTGCAGTTCGATGCCCTCGCCGCCGAAACTGCCGCTTTCGGGCAAAACATCCCCGCTGATGGTGTTGTCGGTGATGGTCCAGTTTTCCCCGCCGTGGTTCAGATAAATGCAGTAATGGCAACCGGAAAAAGTGTTGCGCGTGATGACCACATCTTGCGGCGCAGAATAAGTTCGTAATCCGTATGGATTGCCGACAATTTTCAACCCTTCCAGCCAGATATGCCCGGCGGCAATGCGGACATTATCAAGCACAGCATCGCCGTCGCCAGCCCCTTTCCAGACGATATACTGCCCGGCAGTGCCCGCTGCATCAAACTGCACTTCGCCTTCATTTTCATAACTTCCCGCGTGCAAAAGAAACGTGTCGCCGGGTTGAGCCACGGTTTGCGCGGCAGCTATCCCCTGAAACGGATTTGCATTCGAGCCGTCGCCGCCGCCCGAACCGGGTATCACGTGGAACACACGGCCATTCGGCAGTTGCGGCACGGCACGCGTGGCGACGGTCACCGTGCGGGTATCGGAACCGCCGTCCGGGTCAGAAAGTGTCAACCGGATTTCATAACTTGTGGCGGCATCGAGAAAGAAAATGCTTCCCGCCAGCATGTTTTCACCGTTGAAATCAACCCGAAACAGCGGTAGGGCCGGCTGCCAATCAGTTGTCCCCAGTGCGCGATACTGCACCGAACACTCGGCATTGTGGTTTTCATCCCCGGTGATGTCCCACTCAATACCGATGGAATGGATTGTGGCATAACTGCGCAGTTCGCCGGGGGTGACGGTTGGCATCCGGTGGGCAGATGAACCATCGCTGCCGGTGGTGGCAAAGGAGATACCGTTTCGGGCATTGATTTCGGTTGGTTGAATGGTGAACAATACCAATAATATGGCAATAATTGCAACAAATTTCAAATTTTTCATTTTAAAAAACCTCGGGAGGACAGTGGCAACGTGTCTTCATGTTACCAGAAATAGCCACAGTTTGCTCAACTGAAACCAAACGGCAACTAGGCGGCTAACGGGCGGGAACGGCGATAATCTGTGGATTGATAACGTGACAGAACGGCGAACATGCTGTACAATCACTGGACGCAATATAGAAAAAAAAGCATCAGACAGTACATTTGGCGAGTTTTACCATCCACATTTTTTGAATATGAAAGGAGCTACAATGTCATTCCAACCATCCGAAACTCGATATGATAGTATGCCATACAACCGATGTGGTCGCAGTGGGGTTCGACTGCCCGCTGTATCGTTGGGGCTGTGGTACAATTTTGGCGGTG
>JANTHQ010000375.1 GCA_024762375.1 Anaerolineaceae bacterium | reverse complement strand
AAACCCGAAACTCAAAACTTCTTCCGTGGGCGATAGCCCTGTTTTTGTTCGCGGTGTACCTGCTCAGTTTTCGCGGCGGATTCCATTCGGTGGATGAGGTTTCCACGTTTGCCGTCACCGAAAATCTGGTGAAGTTTGGCACGCTGAACACTGACCAAATCGCGTGGACGCAGTGGACGACCACCCAATCGGAGGCGCAGGGCTTTTTCGGGCGCGGGGGGCACGTCTATTCCAAAAAAGGATTGGCGCTGTCGCTGGCGCAGGCGCCGCTCTATTGGCTGGCGCTGGTGTTGCCGGGGCTGGGAATGTTGCAAACCGTCTCGCTGCTGAATGCGCTGCTCACCGCGCTGACCGGCGCGCTGGTGGCTGCCACCGCCCGCGAACTCGGCTTTTCGGCGCGAACCGCCGCGCTCACCGCGCTGGTGTTCGGGTTGGCGACCATCGCGTGGGTGTATGCCAAATATCTGTTCAGCGGCACACTTGCTGGTTTTCTGCTGACGCTGACATTTTTTCTGCTGCTGCGATACTCGCGCACGCGCCGAAATTGGCTGCTCGCGCTGGCGGGCTTTTCCGGCGGGTTGACCGTGCTGGCACGGGCGAACAATCTGCTGTTGCTGGCGGTGTTCGGGCTGTATCTACTGGCTCTGCTGGCGACCCCACCGCCGGAGGTGCAAGTCTCGCTTGGATTGCCACCACTGCCGCGCTGGGGCTATCTGCAGAAAACGTGGCGTGCCGCAATTGTTCCGGTGGCGATTTTCATCGCCGGGGCGGCGCTGGCAGGGGTGATTTTCGGCTGGTATAATTGGGCGCGGTCGGGCAACCCGCTGCAAACGGGGTACGATTTGAGCATTTTCACCCCGAACATCCTGCTGGGGCTGTACAAACTGCTCTTCAGCCCGCTGCGGGGACTGTTCATTTATTCGCCCGTGCTGGTGCTGGCGATTCCCGGCTGGTGGCAACTCCGCAAAACCCGCCCCGCCGAAAGTTGGCTCATCGCCGGCATTGTGGGCATTACCGTGCTTCTCTTTTCTGCGTGGGCCAGCGGCGAAGGGCTGTCGTGGGGATCGCGGTTTATGGTTCCCATCGTGCCGTTTTTGGTGCTGTCTGCCGCGCCAGTTTTTGACCGGCGTTTCACGTTTCACGTTTCACGTTTCACGTTTTGGCTGGTTATTTTATCCACGTTGATTCAACTTCTTGGAATCGCCATCAACCCGTGGGTGTTTTTGGGCAAACTGCAATCGCAATTTGGCGGGGAGTTTTTTCTGGAAAAGACCGCCGCACTGTACGATTTTTCCACCAGCCAGATTGCCGGACAACTGCAAAACTGGTCGGCGGAAAATTCAGACTTGGTGTGGTGGCAGCCGGGGCAGTTTGATGGAATCGCTTTCGGGGTGAGTGTCGCGCTGGTTCTGCTGGCAGGCTGGCTGCTGTGGCGGATTGTTGTTGCGAGCGTAGCGAATCAATCCCCGCGCCTCGCAATGACTCTGGCCGGAATGGCGATTCTGACGCTGGCGGCAACCTATTTTCTGCTGGCGCGATACGCCCGCACCGATACGCGGCAATTCGGCGCGCCCGATGGCGGTTATCTCACCGCGCTGGAAACGGCGGCAGAAACTTCCGCCGCGCCCATCATCACCGTGGCGCAGTACAGTTATCACGTGCCGATGAACTATTTTAAAGCCCGCGTGCCGTTGGTGGGATTCGCGCAGAGTGTCGAACCGCTGCCGCCGACGGCGTTCCCGTTGCTGGAAAATGCGCTGGCGGCGGGGCATGGGGATGTCTGGCTGGCGACGGTGGGCTGGCAACCCGCGCAATCGGACAATCGTGCCGAGCAATGGCTGGCGGAACACGCCTTCAAAGCCACCGATGACTGGTTTGCGGACGACACACGGCTAGTGCGTTTCGGCGTGGCGGGCGATTTGCCGCGCGTGCCGCTCGGCGTTTTGCTGGGGGATGTGGTACAATTGCAATCGGCGGCATTCCCGGCGGAAATCTCGGCGGGGGCGGTGTTGCCGGTGGCGTTGATTTGGCAACCCATCGCTGCACCGGCGGAAAACTATTCCGTTTTTGTGCAACTGCTTGGCGCGGATGGTGTGCCCGTGGCGCAAAATGACTCCGCGCCGGTGGGAGGCTATCGCCCCACGATAAAGTGGGCGGCGGGCAAAACCATTTCCGACCGGCACGGGCTGGCACTGCCGAAAACCCTCTCGCCGGGCGAATACTGGCTGGTGGCGGGGATGTACAATCCCGCCGACGGCGTGCGGCTCACCGCGCCGGACGGGGCGAATGTGGTCGAATTGGGAACAATTCGAGTGACGAATGACGAGTGACGAATAACCCCCTCCCGTCATCTGCGGTGCCTCCCTCCCCCTACCAAGGGGGAGGATTGGGGAGGGGGTTTGCATTTTGAAACCTTGAACTGAAAACCTTGAACTTTGAACCAAAAACCCGAAACCGAAAACCCGACCTGCTCATCATCGCCGGATTGCTGGCGCTGGTGCTATTGTTCCATTGGCGGCTCATCACCCCGAATGCGGCGGACCGGCAATCGTATCTCCCCGGCGATTTTTCGGCGCAGTTTTGGGCGTTTGCCACTTTTGAGGCGCGCCAACTCAGCGCGGGGCATTTGCCGCTGTGGAACCCGTACACCTTCGCGGGCGCGCCATTTTGGGCAGACGCGCAGAGCGCGGTGCTATATCCCTTCAGCCTGCTGACGCTGGCGATTTCCGGCGCGGCGGGGGGCTTCAGCCTGTTTGCGCTGGAACTGGAAGCCATTTTCCATTTTTGGCTGGCGGCGGTGTTTATGTATTTTTTCGCCCGTCGAATCACCCAATCACGCGGCGCGGGACTGGTGGCCGCGGTGGTGTTTGCGTTTGGCGGCTATCTCACCGGATACCCGTCGCAGCAATTGGCGGTGCTGGAAGTAGATGTTTGGCTGCCGCTGATACTCTTTTTTCTCGACCGCGCATTTTTGCGACGCACCCCCGTCGAAACAACATTTCGCCCCAAACCCGCCGTGCGCGATTTGCTCGCCGCGGGGCTGGCGTGGGGACTCGCTCTGCTGGCGGGCCATCCCCAAAGTTGGATGTTGGTGGGTTACACGCTGGTGGCATACGGAGCAATTATCAATTACCAATTACCAATTACCAATTTCACCCGCTCACTTTCTCACTTTCTCAAGCGTATGGCGTGGCTGGCACTCCCCATCGCAC
>JANTHQ010000374.1 GCA_024762375.1 Anaerolineaceae bacterium | reverse complement strand
GCGTGAATACCGAGCCACGGGTTCGGGTTGGCGACGGGCGCATCAGAACCGAACGCCAGCCGCGCGCCCGTTTCCAGCAGGCATTTAAATGCGAACGCGCACCGGCTGCGCGGCCCCCACACTCGTTCCATTTTGACCATATCGTCCAGCAAATGCACCGGCTGCATCGAAGCGGTGATATTCAATTTGGCAAACCGCACCAAATCATCGGGGTGCAGCAGTTGGGCGTGCTCGATGCGGTGCGGAATGGCTGACGGCGCAGACGCACTTGCAGTGGTTTCTTCCAAAATATCGAGCACTTCCCGGTTGGCGCGGTCGCCGATGGCATGCACCGATACCGCCCAGCCACTTTCGCCCGCTTGCCGCACCACCGCCGCAATCTTTTCCATCGGCATGGCAGCCAAGCCATAGCCGTCTTTGGTATCCTCATATCGCACCAGCATCCACGCCGTGTGCGCGCCCATCGAACCATCGCTGAACATTTTCACAAATCCGAACCGGAGTCGGTCCGAACCGAAACCGGATTTCAGCCCCAGCGCCACTGCTTCCGGCAGTTGGGAATAATGGATATTGCTGGTTATACGAAGGTTCAACTCCCCCGCCTTTTCGAGCGTTTGATACGCCCGCCATGCCTGCGCGCCGCGGCTACCGCTCATCATCCGCTGGTCGTGCAACCCGGTGATGCCCAGCCGGTGCAACTCGGCGATACCGCCGCGCAGCGCATTGAGCGCGGTGGCATCATCGGCGGATGGGATGTGTTTGCTGACCAAATCGATTGCCAACTCTTTCAGCACACCGGTCGGCTCGCCGTGCATATCGCGTTCAATCACGCCGTCGGGCGGGTCGGGAAAACCGGCGGTGATACCCGCGATTTCCAGCGCGCGGCTGTTCGCTACCGCGGCGTGATGGTCGGCGCGCCACAGCAGCACGGGGTGATTCGGGCTGACGGCATCCAAATCGGCGCGGGTGGGCATTTCGGGCGGCGACCATTCGCTTTCGTTCCAACCGCTTCCTTTTATCCACTCACCCGCCGGGGTTGATTCGGCGCGGGCAGCGATTCGCTGCTGCAATTCCGCCAGCGATGGCACGCCCGCCAGTTCCACATCCAGCCGTCCCAGCGACCAATCAAAAAAGTGGAAGTGGGCATCAGTAAAACCGGGGAGCACCAGTTTGCCGTCCAAATTGATTTGCTCGGTGCGAGTGTGTGCCAGCCCGCGAATTTCAGCGTCATCGCCCACCGCGAAAATCTTCCCGTCGCGAATGGCAATCGCCGAGGCGGCGGGGTGTCCGTGTATTTTGGCGTTGAATAAAATTAGGTTTGGCATAGTTCTGTTCCGGGGTTTAAAGTTTCAAGTTCAAGGTTTCAAGTTTCAGGTTGCAGAGTTGCATTCATTTTTCACTACCCAAACAGCCGTTTGATGGTGTGTTCGGCATAAACTACCCGGCGGGTTCCGGTGGAGCCGCGCAGGATAATGGAATGGGTTTCGGCGCGGTCGCCGAGATAGCGCACGCCTTCCAGTAATGGCCCGTCGGTAATACCGGTGGCGACAAAAAACAAATCGTCATCGGCAATCAAATCATTCTGCGTGAAAATTTTGTGGGTGCTCAAACCGGCAGATTGAACCGCTTGGCGTTCGGTTTCGCTTTGGGGCGCGAGCCGCGCCAGCATTGCCCCACCGAGTGCATGCGCGGCACATGCCGCCATCATGCCCTCTGCCGCCCCGCCGATGCCCATCAGCACATCTGCACCGATATTCGGTTCGAGCGCCAGCAGTGCGCCCAAAATATCGCCATCAGCACGAAGCCATACCCGTGCCCCTGCCGCGCGGATTTCTTCCACCAAATCATTGTGGCGGTCGCGTTCCAGCATGAACACAATCAAATCGCGGATGGGTTTGTTTTTTAGCCGCGAAATGAGCGCCAATGTCCACGCTGCCGGTGCATCCAGCGATTCCGGCACCAGTTTGTCGCCCACTTCGCGGTCAACCACGATTTTTTCCATGTATGCGGCGGGCTCCACCTGCAGCATCGAACCGGCAGGCGCGACTGCGGCCACTGCCAGCGCGCCCGATCGCCCGTGCATCAGCAATCGTGCGCCGTCAATCGGGTCAACCAACACATCCATTTCGGGACCATACCCCGTGCCGAGCACGGTTCCGCTGTCCAGCGGTGAATGTCGCCCGAGTTTACTTTCTTCCCCCAAAATGACGCGTCCCTTCATGTCGAGCGTGTTGAACGCTTCCAACATCGCTTCGGCAGCGGCGGCATCGGCTTCTTCCGGCTGACCGCGTCCAATCCAGCGCCCGGCAGTCAGTGCAGCCGCCTCGGTGACGCGCACCAAATCGAGTCCCAAATTCCGTGGTGGATGGTCTGTCATACGTTACCTTCCATTTCTAACGATAGTTCAACGGCTTGCAGATATCCTGCGGCTTCCCACGCCTGCATGCCACCCTTCAGCAAAACAACATTTTCCCACCCGAATGCATCGAGCACCTGCGCCGCTTTGTGGCTTCGCCGCCCAATGCGGCACACCAGCACAATCGGCGTGTCGGCGGGCAGGGGCGGGCGTTCCACCAGCAGTTTTCCCAATGGGTACAAATGTGCTTGCGGAATGTGATTGCGGGCAAATTCGCGCGGCTCGCGCACATCCATCACGTATGGCGGATGGTCGCTGTGCAATTGCCGGTACAATTCCGCGACAGAAATTTCCGGGAATTCGGTGCGGGGTTCTTTGGGCAGCGACAATTCCTCCATCGGAAAAACCTGTTTCGGCAGATTTTGACATTCGCCAAACACCCGAAATTCGCATTCGTAAATGCACACCGCCGGGTCGAGCACGTGATAGAAAATGTGCGGGATGGCGGTATCGTCGGTGAGATAGTGGTCCGCACCGAGAAAATCGTAAAAACCGGTGTCGTGCATCAGCGCCAGCACCGGTGGCTGCACGCGAACCATATAAACATCGCCGCCCCGGTCGCGATATGTCTGCACGATATTTTCCAGCGCGTAAATGCCACTGAAATCGCACTGGTTCACACTGCGCATACGCAACAGCAGGTACGGCTGGTTGGGATTCGCTTCCATATGGGCGAAAATGGCTTCTTCCACATGATGCACCGCACCGAAATACAAATCGCCCAGCACATCAATCACCGCCAGTTGCGGGCACGATGGTTTTTCGGGTTGAAAGGCGAAATGATGGAAGCCCGGTT
>JANTHQ010000373.1 GCA_024762375.1 Anaerolineaceae bacterium | reverse complement strand
GTCGGGCTGCGCACGCCGGGCATTCTGCGCAATCACGTGCTGCCGAATCTCGTTTCGCCCCTCATTTCGATTGCATCGCTGGAAATGGGCGCGGTGCTGATGCTGCTCGGCGAGTTGGGGTTCATCGGTATTTTCATCGGCGGGGGCGCATTCGCCGAGTTGCAGATTGATATGCCGCCGTACCATTATTCCGATGTGCCGGAATGGGGTGCGCTGCTGAGCAATGTGCGGGTGTATGCCCGCGCATACCCGTGGACAGCAATTTATCCCACGTTGGCGTTTTTCATTTCCATTTTGAGTTTCAATCTGTTCGGCGAAGGCGTGCGACGGCTGGTGGAAAGTGTCGGCGTGGGCATCAACCGGCTGTTCAACCGCTACACGATGGGTTTTGCCGCGCTGGCGATTGTCGCCGTAATTTGGGCGCGGAGCAATACCGGCTCGGTAGCATTTTACCGCCAGCAAGCAGAACAGTTCAGCGGGCAGAATGCGCTGGCAACCGTGCAAGCGCTCACCGACCCGGCGTTGGACGGGCGCGCGCTCGGCACAGACGGCATCAAATCCGCCGCCGATTATATCGCCGCGCAATTTGAATCGCTGGGGTTGCAGCCCGCCGGCGAAAAAAACACCTTCCTCTATCGCCGCAAACGCGGGTTCGAACAGTTGACCGCCGTGCCGCAATTTTCAATTGATGATGGCGGCGCGCCACCGGTCTACCATCAAAATTATACGGCTTTCCCCGGCCAGAACCGTAATTTGGGCGAAGCGACGGGCACGGTGCGGTTCATCACCACCGGACCGCTGCAGGCGGTCGGTTTCGGGCGCGGAACCATCCCCGCGCTGAAAGACGTTTCGCACCCCGATGATATTCTGATGGTGCTCTCGCCACGCGATGCGTTTTATATGGAACGTGTGCCGCGCGCCGGGCTGTTGGTCATCGCCGATGATGAAACCGTGCTGCAACAGAATCACACCCTTTCCAACCGCGACCCAATCGATTCGGCATTCGGCACGGGGCGAAAAACGGGGCAAGATGCACCCGTGCTGTGGATTGATGCCGACACCGCCAACCGTCTGTTGGTCACCAAAGGTCAAACGGTGGAAAATCTGCGGCTCTATTCGCAACGGCTGCTGGATGACCAGTTGGTGGACATAGATACCGGACACACCGCCAGTATTTCGGTGGAAGGGGATTTGGTTGACCGGTTTGAAAGTTATCATGTGCTGGGATATCTGCCCGGCACAGAAGGGCCGGGGCTGGACGGCGAAATGATTATGGTGCTGGCACAGTATGATGCGCCCCCGCTCGACCCGGACGGGCAACCACGCCCCAACGCCAACGACAACGCCAGCGGGGTGGCAGTGATGCTGGAAGCCATCCGCACCATGCAGGAATCGGGCTATCAGCCGTATCGCACATTCATGTTTGTGGCATACAGTTCGGAGGGGTTGGAAGGGGGCGAAGTGGTTCCCGCGCCGCCCGACCCGAAAAAACTATTGCAGGCGAAAATTGGATTTGGCAATAATTTCTCAGTGAAAGCTGTTGTCGATTTGCGCGGGCTGGGCGGCGGCGACGGCGATCGGCTGGCAATTTCAACCGGCGGCAGTCAGCGGCTGGGGGAACTGCTGGAAAAATCGGCGCGGCAGATGGGGGTAAAAACTGTGCGCGCCGATGAGCCGGTGGATTTTTCGCGGGTATTCGCGGAACGCTCGGCGCGGGAAAGCGGGCAGGAAGCGCCGCAAATTATGCTTCATTGGGAAGGCTGGGAAAACACCGCGCTCACCCCCGCCGACACCCCCGACAAAATTTCGGCGGAAACCCTGCAAAAATCGGGGCGGACGCTGGCACTGTCGCTGATGATTTTGGGGCGTGAAACGGAATATTGATGGGAAAAAAGTAGGGACATGCGGCTGCGTGCCCCTGTGCTCTCACGCCACCAATTGCAGCATTGCCTGATTTTCCGGTTCGTGAATAAAATTCCAAAATTCAATTTGAGCACGGGTGGCGGGGTGGCGTTTACTGTGGGCGATGTAAATTTCTCGCCGCAGCGACAGCCCGGCCACCGGAACTTCTTTTAACCGGCCCAACTCAATCCCCCGCCGCGCCACCGTCCGCGAAACAAACCCAACGCCAATTCCCTCTTCTACAGCCATTGCAATCGCTTCAGAATTGCCTATCTCCATCACGATATTCAACTCATCCAAATTAATGCCGGCTGTTTGCAGCGCTTTTTCAACCTCTTCTCGCGTGCCCGATGAATGCTCGCGCAAAATAAAATCGACGCCGCGCAATTCGGTCGCTGCAATTTCGGTGCGGGCAGCCCACGGGTGGTCGGTGGGAACCACCAAAATCACATGGTCATCAAAAAAGTGAGAGAATTCCGCTTCTGTGCAATTTGGTTGGGCACTGATAATCGCCAGGTGTATCAACCCGTCACACAAACTCTCCAGCACTTCCGAGCGCGGGCGGTTATGAATGGTTACCTGCACATGCGGAAATTGCTTTCTGAAACGTGCTACCAGCGATGGCAGATAATATTTCCCGGTTGTGGTGCTGCACCCAATCGCCAGCCGCCCGGTCACATCTCCTTTTAAAGCCTCTATTTCCTCTCGAATTTGGATGGAACGACGCACCATTTCTCGCGCCATTGGAATGAGCGCTACCCCCTGCTCGGTCAACGAAAGTGTTCTGCCGGAACGGTAAAACAATTGCAAACCCAACTCTTTTTCCAGCGAACGAATTTGCATACTGACCGCCGGTTGAGTGAGGTTCAGTTGTCTCGCGGCAGCCGAAAAATTTTCGGTTTCGGCCGCCGCCAAGAACACAGACAATTCATACACATCTAGCATACAGTTACCCCCATCGGACTTTGTGAATAGTTTAACACGTTTTCCATCAAAAAACAATATACACAGACAAACTATTTATAAAAAAAATTTATCGTCATCCATAAGCAACATTCATAATATTTTTTTATCAAAAGTATTGAAAACCATAAACAAAACTGTTATAATGTAGTTGAATGTGAATTCTGTCACAGTTGGGCCACAGTGAAAATCCTCAGGATAAACTTATGAAGCCGATAAAAATTCTGTCACTTTTTATGGCAATTGCACTCTGGATGATATTGGTGTCCGGAGTTCCGCTCGTCCGGGCACAGGAACCGCTTGCGGAAAATGAAGCCTGCTTGACCTGCCACAGCAATCCCGATTTGACCATCACCTTTGCCGAT
>JANTHQ010000372.1 GCA_024762375.1 Anaerolineaceae bacterium | reverse complement strand
CACCGGACACTTTTGAAAAGTTAAAAAATAGAACACGGATTGTACGGATTACGAGGATTTTCACTGATTTTTTTAAATATATCTGTGTAAATCTGTAACATCAGTGTTATCTGTGTTCTAATTGTAAAAACTGTCCGGTAGCTAGTTTTCAGGTCAAAGTTACAGAGTCGCAGGGTTGCATTCGTCCATTCGCAAATCCGCTATGGTTCCAGTGTGGTTTCGATGGCGGCGGCAATGCGTTCCGGTGACGGCAGGATGTCGTCTTCCATCACGGTGAACGGGTATGGGCCATCGGGTGATGTCACACGCAAAACGGGTTTGTACAGCGAGTAGAGTGCTTGTTCGTTGATGACAGCGATAACTTCTGCCGCCACGCCGCCGGAGCGTGGGCCTTCCTGCACCACGACTGCACGTCCCGTTTTGGAAACAGAGTTGACGATTGCGGCTTCATCCAGCGGGGCGATGGTGCGCAAATCAATGACTTCTACTGATGCACCGAGTTTCTGCTCAATCATTTCGGCGGCTTTGAGCGATGATTGCACCATTGCACCATAGGCTACTACGGTGATATCGCTGCCTTCGCGCACGGTGGCCGCTTTGCCGATGGGGACGGTGTAATGCTCGGCGGGCACTTCTTGCCGGAACGAGCGATACAGTTTCATGTGTTCCAGAAATAACACGGGGTCCGGGTCTTCGATGGCAGAGATGAGCAACCCTTTGGCATCATACGGCGTGGACGGGATAACAACTTTCAGCCCCTGCACCTGCATGTACAGCGCCTCGACGCTGTCGGCGTGCAGTTCCGGTGTGCGAACGCCGCCGCCAAATGGCGCACGAATGACCATCGACATGTTGATTTTCCCACCGGAGCGAAAATGGAGCCGTGCCACTTGTGCGGCAATTTGGTGGAACGCCAAATATGTAAATCCGGCGAACTGAATTTCAGGAATGGGGCGGAGGCCATAGGTGGCCATCCCCACAGCAGAACCGATGATGGCGGATTCGGCCAGCGGGGTATCGAAAACGCGGTCTCCGCCAAATTGGGCTTGCAACCCGTCGGTTACGCGAAAGACGCCGCCATTTTTACCCACATCTTCACCGAATACCAACACGTCCGGGTCTTGCTCTAATTTTATCGCCAATGCATTGTTGATTGCTTTTACCATTGTCCACTTCGGCATTTTTATCGCTCCCTGTTCAAAAATTGCAGCAGTTCATCACGTTGGCGCGCCAATTGGGGTGGCGTATCGTTATAAACCAAATCGAAATATTTTTCGGCACGTTGGGCAGGCCGTTCCGATTCGTAACGTTCGACAGCAATTTGCAATTCTTGCCGCACTTCTTCCTCGATGCCGGCTTCTTTTTCTTCATTCAGCAGGCCGAGCGTGCGCAAGTAAATGCGGTAGCGGGTGATGGGGTCTTTTTTCTCCCACTCCGCCAATTCTTCGGGGGGACGATATTTGGTGGGGTCGTCGGCGGTGGTGTGCGCGCCCATACGATAGGTAATCACCTCTATCAGCGATGGCCCTTCGCCCGCGCGGGCACGTTCCAAACAGGTTTCCATCGTTTTGAAAACCGCGAACACATCGTTGCCATCGACCACATAGCCGGGCATGCCAAATGCGGGCCCGCGGTGAGCGATATATTCTGCGGCGGTTTGTTTTTCGCGCGGCACAGAGATTGCCCAGCCGTTATTTTGCACCACCGTCACCAGCGGCGCTTTAAATGCACCGGCAAAGTTCAGCGATTCATTAAAATCGCCTTCGGAAGTTGCGCCGTCGCCAATCACTGCGACTACGGCGCTGGCTTTCTTTTTATACTGCATCGCCATCGCCATGCCGACGGCATGGGGCATTTGGCTGGCAAGCACCACCTGGATCGGCATGACATTGGTTGCGGGCGAATAACTGATGGGGATATAACCGGCCCACTGCTCCATAATGGCGGTAATTGGGATTCCGCGCATAAAGAAAGAGATGGCTTCGCGATAACTGCCGACCAGCCAATCATCATCCATCATCGGCGCGGCCAACCCGACACTGGCGGCTTCTTGCCCGTTTAACGGCGCGAATGTGCCCATTCGCCCTTGCCGCTGCAACGCCACCATCCGGTTTGAAAACACACGGCCCAACACCATCCAGCGGTAAAATTCCACCAACTGCTCGGGGGGAAGTTCCGGGGGGTCGCTGACAAGCTTGCCTTCCGGCGAAATTACCTGCGTTACATGGGTAGGTAGAGAGAAAGTCATCGGTTGTTTTTTGCCTCCTCAATCTTCAATGATTGCCCCACAAACGCCATTTTCGGCATTTTATTGAACGGGGATATAAACTTTAAACCACTGCAAGGGATAGCGACGTTGAAATCCCTGACGGGTTGAATCTTACAATGGTACAGGGTATTGAAAGGTTACAACAAAACCGAGTTTTCGTCAAAAATGCACAAGTAGCTATTCAGTTGTTTATGCAATGAGAATAAATTTAGGGGTAAATCCGGCGTCGGGCAGCCCGACACCGGATGCTGTTAGCCGAGGAAATATCGCAACAAGGGCGATGGCTGCTCCGGCGGGTTTTGTTTCAAATCATCGGGGCTGAATTGAAAAGCCATGTTGGCGATGGCTTTGCTGGTGGCCAATCCGGGATGCGTTGCCACAATCGGTTTTCCGGCGTTAATTGCTTTGACAACTGTTTCGCCACCGTATGGCAGCACAAAGCGCACTTTGTGCCCCAACGCCGCTTCAACTTCTTCTTTAGGCAGCATGCCTTTGGTGAAAGATGTATTCAAAACGGGAAAAATCTTGTCGGTGGTGTAATCCAGTTGCCCAAAAATCCGCATCACATCCGATGCGGCTTTGAGTGAAGCCAGTTCCGGGGCGATGACCAGCAAAATGTGGGTCGCCACATCGAACACACTCAGCGAGATTTCATCCAAATGTGACCCGGCATCTACCACCGTAAATGGGTATTCCACCCGCAGATACGGCAGCACCTGCTGAATCACGCTCGGTTCAATCAGTTCGGCTTCGGCGGCGGTGAGCGGAGCCGGCAAAACCGCCACCTGAGTCGGGTGCGGATGAAGCAGTTCTTCTATCAGTTCGATATCGATTTCATCGGTATTGGTTTGCGCCAGTTGTGTCAAGGTGTTTTTCGGTTTGGTATCGAGCAACAGCGCACAGTGCCCGTTTTGAAGGTTCAAATCGACCAACGGCACTTTTGCCTGCCACAATTGCGCCAGTGCCACCGCCA
>JANTHQ010000371.1 GCA_024762375.1 Anaerolineaceae bacterium | reverse complement strand
AAAAAGCCCCGCCACCCCAACCGAATGCCCCCGCGCTGCCGAATATCCCCGCCCCTGCCGCACCGCCCGATTTCCCGGCGGATTTCGCCCCGCCACCACCGGAAGATTTTCCGGAAATGGACGACATTTTGCCCCCCGCCGATATTCTGCCGCCGCCGGATGATACCTTCGCCCCGCCGGTGGATGCCCCCACCGCCAAACCCGCCGCATCCGCCCGCCGCGACCAGATTCGGGTCATTGTCGGTAACCGCCCGCTGGCAATTGTCGGCGGCACGTTTCAGGAAATGCTCGCCGCCGTGAAAGAAATTCCCGGCAGGCGATTCGATGGCGAAACAAAACGCTGGCTGCTGCCGGACGACATCGGTTCGGTGCAGCAGCATCTCAACAGCAAAGGCTTTCGGCTGGAAGAAATTTGAGCGACCAAAAATTACCCCTGAACCAAATATTGCACGGCGACACCATCGACATGCTGAACACCCTGCCGGAAAACTCGGTCGATTTGATTTTTGCCGACCCGCCATACAATTTGCAATTGCAGGGCGATTTGTGGCGCCCGAATATGACCAAAGTGGATGCAGTGGATGACGATTGGGATAAATTCAGCAGTTTTGAGCAGTATGATGAATTTTCGCGCCAATGGTTGGCCGCCGCCCGCCGTGTGCTGAAAGAAAACGGCACCATTTGGGTCATCGGCTCATATCATAACATTTACCGCATTGGCGCCATCATGCAAAATTTGGAATTCTGGTTTTTAAATGATGTGGTGTGGATAAAAACCAATCCCATGCCGAATTTTCGCGGGGTGCGATTCGCCAACGCGCACGAAACGCTCATCTGGGCGAGTAAATCGCGAAACGCACGCTACACTTTCAACCATCACGCGATGAAAGCGTTTAACGATGGCAAACAACTCCGCAGCGATTGGGTACTGCCGATTGCATCCGGCGGCGAGCGGCTGAAAGTGGATGGCAAAAAAGCCCATTCCACCCAAAAACCGGAAGCCCTGCTCTACCGGGTGATACTGGCATCCTCCAACCCCGGCGATGTGGTGCTCGACCCGTTTTTTGGCAGTGGCACCACCGGCGCGGTCGCCAAAAAATTGCACCGTCGCTGGATTGGCATCGAACGCGAGCAAAAATATATTGCCGTGGCGCAAAAACGGATTGATAGCGTTTCGCCGGAAATGTTCGATGCGGACGTGTTCGATGTGCGCGACAAAAAACGGCTCGCGCCGCGTGTGCCGTTTGTGCAACTGCTGGAAACAGGATTGCTCGCGCCGGGGCAGTCGCTTTTTTTCAAACAGAACCGGCTGAATGCCGCCCGTATCAAACCGGATGGCAAACTGAAACTCAACGGGTATGAAGGTTCGATTCATCAATTGGGGAAAACGCTCTCCGGCGGCAGTCCGTGCAATGGCTGGGAACACTGGTATTTCGAAGCGGCGGACGGTTCGCTGCACCCGATTGACGAACTGCGGCAGAAGATTCGCGCGGGGGAAAAATGATGGTCAGCCCTGCCGATTTCACCCTGCGGGGCACACAAGATGAAACCGGCATCAACCGTGCAACCCGTATTTTATATCCGTTCGCCCGCCGTTACCGCAACCGAAAGTGTGTTTTCCGGCGGCGATAGCGGGCACACCCAACGGCTGTCATATGCGCACGATGGGTTGTATGCAAAGTTAAAATCGAGCACGATATCCGTTTCGCCCGCGCCCAAGTCTGCACCTTTGATGGTATCGTACAGATAACGCCCGCCGCCGTATGTTTTCGACCCCGATGTGCCATCTTTGAATGGCAAAAACAATCCCCCGCCATATCCTTCAATCCAAAACAACGTCAATTTCAGCGGTTCATCTTCAAACCGAAAGCGAATTTCCGCCACGGGCGAATAGCGAAATTCGCCATCGGCAGGCAGAATGACGGTGCGTGTTTCTCGGTTTTGCGGAGGATACAGCGTGCCGCCGAGCCGCCACGCGGGGTTGTATGGAAAATAGGGTAATCCGCCGAAATCGGCGCGCCGGGCGGGAGTCAACGGAGATTGCGGGTGGGTGCGAAACAGGTCGTCTCTGCAGGCGCGAAAGTGATTCCACGCACGACGGGGGTCGGTTTCAGAAAAGCGGCGCACGTCGGCGTACATTTCCGCCACGGTGCGCCGCCAATGAGCGAGCGTCAGCCTGTCGGCGGGAAACATTTACAGTGTGCCACCCAGTACTTTCTCCCCGGTGGGCGCGGGACTGCCACCCGCCGGTTCGATGGTGATGCCGAATGCAGAAAAGTCAGTCAGCGGGCGGTCGGGGCGAACCGCAATCACGCCATAACCATCATCATCCACTGAAAAAACCGCGCCGCTGGTGCGCTCGCCGTTTTCGATGAGCCACAGTTGGTACTGATGATTCTCGTCGAGACGGGGCAAATGTTCCACCACCACCGCGCCATCGCGTCCATCCGTGCCGATAATCATCACCCCTTTGGCATCCGGGGCGGCCTCGGTGCTGACCAGCGCGATGGTTTGCATGGTATGGGCAGGGGCGGATTGTTTTTTCGGCAGTGCTGTTTGCCACACGCCGACCGCAATTGCCAGCACAATCGCGGCGATAGCCAAATTTCGCGGCAAGGGCTGCCGGAAAAGGTCAACCAGTGCATCCCACCAATTTTTCTGCGGCAGCGCCGCACTCGGCGGGATGGGTGCAGCTTCACTCGATGTGCGAACCCGTGCCATCAGTTTTTCCTGCAACAGCGGCAGCGGGGCAACCTGAGGCACGGCGTACGCCATCTGTGTCGCCACAATTTCGTATTCAGATAATTCCTCTCGACAGGTGGCACACACTTTTAGATGTTCTGCGACCAATCTGGCCTCATCACCATCGAGCGCGCCCAACACATACGCGGGAATCAAGTCAGTTACATGCAATTCATTTGCCATTCAATTTACCCAATACACTTTTATCTCAAAAATTATACGTACAAATGCCAAAAATGGATTTCTTTTTTATTCACTCATTTATCGGAATGTTAATCCGTGCCAACTTTTCAACTGCGTAACATGAGTTATGCAGTTCGAGATTTGACGAAACCAAAAACGCAAAATTTTTGGTGAAAACCATACATTTTCGATTTCCCCCATCCCCCCTGTATCCCCCCTTCCCCGCGGGGGAAGGGGGGAGTGAGAGAGAGCGAGGGGGCTTTCGCCCCCTTGCTCACCCCTTTTTGTTCCCCCTCCCCCATTTTGGGGGAGGGGGTTAGGGGGA
>JANTHQ010000370.1 GCA_024762375.1 Anaerolineaceae bacterium | reverse complement strand
ACCGCCCAGATGGGCTGTATCGCTGTGGTATGCATATCTTCCATTGAGTGTTTCATCGCAAAGCCCGAAAAAACTATTTTCGCATTTTGGTGACAGCGGCTATCCGGCACAGATATTCGCACCGATAACTCACCCGCATTATACCGTCAATGTGCCAAAATGTCGAACCGGTTTTTCGGCTACGCCAGATTTTCCGCCACCAGTTCGGCGATATCTTTCACGTCCATTTTTTCGCCCGCCTCCGCGTTGGCATCAGTGAGCATTTGGTTGCAGAAGGGGCATCCCACGGCGATGGTTTCTGCGCCGGTGGCTTCCGCTTCGGCGTAACGGGTGGCATTCACCGCCGCCGAGCCTTCTTCTTCCTCTTTCCACATTTGCGCGCCGCCCGCACCACAGCAGAAAGAAAGGTTGTGATTGTGCTCCATCTCCGGCACAGAAACGCTGAGTTCGGTCAGCACTTCGCGCGGGGCATCGTAAACGCCGTTGTGCCGCCCCAGATAGCAGGGGTCGTGGAAGGTGACGGAATCGAGTTTATTGCCGTTCAGTTCGATTTTCCCGCTGCCAATCAGTTCGTTGATGAATTCGGTGTGGTGCACCACTTCATATTCCCCGCCAAATTGCGGGTATTCGTTTTTGATGGTGTGCAGACAGTGCGGGCAGGTGGCGACGATTTTTTTCACGCCCGCGCCGTTCAGCGTTTCGATATTGCCCATCGCCATTTCGGTGAACAGATACTCGTTCCCCGCGCGGCGAGCGGTATCGCCGGTGCAGGTTTCCTGATTGCCGAGCACGGCATAATTCACGCCCGCTTTGTTCAGAATGGTGGCAAACGAGCGGGCAATTTTCTGCGCGCCGGGGTCGAATGCACCGGCACAGCCCACCCAATAGAGCACATCGAAATCGGGGTTTTCTTCCACCGTCGGCACTTTGAAATCAAGTGGCTGTGTCCATTCCATGCGGTCGTTCGCCATTTGCCACGGGTTGCCGTTCCGTTCCATACCGCGGAACGCCTGCTGCAATTCTTCAGGAAATTCGCTTTCCATCAACACCTGATTGCGGCGAATATCCATAATGTCGGTGAACGGTTCGTTCCCCACCGGGCAAACTTCGGTACACGCGCCGCAGGTGGTACACGCCCACACGGCGCTTTCGCTGATGGCCACATCCATCAAATCCAAATCGCTCTCGCCGATGGCGATGGGCCCGAAATTGTCTTTGATGCCGTATCGTTTGTTGATTTCCAACGCGGAGGGCGATAATTCTTTGCCTGTATTGTACGCGGGACACACATCCTGACAGCGGTTGCACATAATGCAGGCGAAAGCGTCCACAATTTGGGTTTGGCTCAAATCGGTTAATTTTGCCGCGCCGAACTGCTCGATGGTCTCATCTTCAAAATCGAGCGGTTTCAACTCGCCGATGGAGCGTTTGTGCGGGCGGGTCATAAAATTGATGGGGGCGACCATCAGATGCAAATGTTTGGTGTACGGGAAATACGGAATGAACGCCAGAATCAACCCCAGCGCAATCCACCACGAAACATGCCAGCCGACCAGTTGCCCGGCGGGGGTCATCCCTGCCCACAGATGCGACACGGTTGTGGCGAACGGCTGCCATGCATCGCCGCCTTCTTGCGCCACCAAAAACGATTCGCCGATGAAGCGGAAACCGACGTGCAGCAGGATGAAAATGCCCACAATCAGCGAATCGCGGCGCATGCCGTTTCGGGCTTTGGGGTGGAGTTTCACGTTTTCGCGGATGTTCAGCGCGGGGGTTTCCACCATAAACCGGCGGCTGAGAAAGTAGACCATCCCCACCAGCACCCCGATGCTCAAAATGTCGCCCAGCAGACGATACCAGTTCATCGCCGGAGATTGCGTCCATTCGTGCACGGCGGGGAAATACCCACCGAGCACATCCAACCCGTTTATCAGAAAATAGTACATAAAGCCCCATGCGATGGCGGCATGAAAGGCGCTTTCCATCGGGCGGGTTTTGAACACGGTGCGCAGGCTGACAAATGATACCAGCCCGTCCCAAATGCGACGCGGCAGGTTGTCCAAATACAGTTCGCCCTGCCCGCGCAATACCGTTTTGATGGCGCGGTCAAAATACATCCAGCCGTAATACAGCGACAGGACAACCATCCAGAAAAAGATGATTTTTTCGGCAAGTGTGAGCATCTGTGCTTCCCTCCAAATTTGGTTTGCGGTAGTCTGTGGTCTTTCGGCATATAGAACGCGGATGACACGGATTTTACGGATTTCCACAGATAAATTTCAAAAATCCGTGAAAATCCGTTCCATCTGTGTCATCTGCGTTCTATTTGATTACGTCCCCATCATAACACGATGCGTCATTGGGGTCAAAAATTTCTACCCTTTCATCCGCGTGCCGTGTTCTTCATTGCTGAAAATCCATCCGGCAACCTCACCGAGATTGATTTCCGGGTCGAGCGCCCATGTCGCCGGGTCGGTCATCGCCCGCCCATACTGCGAACTGGCATTTTCCAGCGGGTCGGGTAGCGCGGCGATTTCGTCCAAAATGGCGGCGAACCGCGCCTGCCAGTGTTCCATATTTTCGCGGCGCAGGTCAATCCATTCCGTCGCCGCCCAGTGGTCAATCGCTTCCGGCGAAACATCCCATTCGGTGCGCTCCCAGCGATGTTCGCCTTTGCCGCGATTGACAGCCAGCAGCGTTTCGCCATCGGGCATGAGAATGGGAATGCCGATGGAAACCGCCTGCTGCCGGATGTCGGCGTTTTCGCGCACCAGCATTTCCACATCCTGCATCAGTTGGTCAATATCCACCTGCGCCACAGCTTCCATGGTGCGATACAGCCGTTTGAGCAAATATGCCTCAAAAAGCAGTTTCGACATTTTCGGCGGCCCCAAAATTTCAAACGCTACCGAGGGCACACCGTTCTCATCCGCCAGATGTTGGGCGTATGAAATCGCGCGATGGCGCAGCACGCCGGCGCGGTAACTCGGTCCCAGCACCGCCCCATCGAGCGCGGCAATCACATCTTTGCCGGTATTCAGCCCGCGCAGTTCGGCAATCACGTTGAATGCGATGTCTTCCGGTGTGACGGCTTCCATCTGCCCCAAACTGGTGATGGCGGTATATTCGTTCAGCGAGAAAAGCCCGTTTTCGCCCGTATCGATGAACACCGATTCCAGCACGCCATCATCGGCGGGGGCGACGGAATGTTCATTCAGATTGAATCGCCTGCCTTGCGTCAATTTGATGCC